>NZ_DBPA01000059.1:0-16938 GCF_002300045.1 Streptococcus sp. UBA632
TACAGTTGACAAAGAGCCTAAAATTGATCCCAGCCAAAGGCGTGCATTCGCCAATGTTAATGCGCTGGATATGATTTTTACGAATCTGACGAGCTGACTGAGCCAATTCGCGGTGGCGTTCGACAACTTCTCCTGCCAAGACCGTGTCATTGTCAATAATCACCTTGAGGGCATCAAGGACCATGCGGTGCGTGTTGCTATAAAGTTGGTTAACTTCCTTTATCGCAGCTGGCGAAAAGAGAACGCCTTTAAACTGGTTGTAAGTCATCAAATGAACCAAGTTCACGCTGTGGTCGCCAATTCGCTCCAAATCGCGCGTGGCATCCAAAAGGCTAGAAAGCACTTCTCCCTCATGCTGAGTCAAGGATTCACTCGACAATTCAACCAAATACTTCGTCAATTCCTCGTCCACACGATTGACGGTGTCTTCTAGAAGTTCCGTTTTCTCAGCGTAGCTGTTGTCAGCTGTATCAAAAAAGAGAAAGGCAGCTTCAAAACTCTGTGTCGCATAAGCGCCCAAGTGAATCAACTCTTTCTTGGCATTTCCAAGGGCAATAGCTGGCGCTTGTTTCAACAAAAGGCGGTCAAGGTAAACCGTTTCGTATGGCACCACCTCATCATCTCCTGGGATGAGTTTAGTAACCAGATAAGCCAAGGTTCCAATGAAAGGAAAGAGCAAAACGGTATTGGTGATATTGAAGGTTCCATGGGCAAAAGCAATTGTCATAGCGTGCATCAAATGCAACTCTCCTTGCAGCCACTCCATAAAATATATAAATGGCGAAAGCACAATCATAAACAAGATGGTTCCAATGACGTTAAACAAGACATGGGCACCAGCAACACGTTTGGCAGACACATTAGCTCCCAGAGCTGCTAGAACTGCGGTGATACAGGTTCCGATATTGCTTCCCAAAAGAATCGGAATAGCCCCATGCAAATCGATTAAATTACCCGTGTACAGGCTCTGCAAAATCCCAATAATGGCTGCTGAAGATTGAATAATCATAGTCAAAACCGTTCCAATCACCACTCCCATAATCGGTCTATCCCCAAGTGTCGTCAGGTAATCCTGAAAGGCTGGAATGGATTTGAGAGGCTCCATAGCACCACTCATAATATTGAAGGCAAAGAAGATACCACCAACCCCGAAAATAATCCGACCAAGATTGTTCAAGGTCCGATTTGAAGTGAAAAAGAGCAGGGCCGAACCGACAAAAATCATTGGCAGGCCATAATCACCTAAGTTAAATCCGATCAAAAAAGAAGTGATGGTTGTTCCAATATTTGCTCCCATGATAATACCAATGGCTTGTCTTAGGGTCAACAGTCCCGCCGACACCAAGCTAACAGTAATTACCGTCACCCCTGAACTAGACTGGATAAGCGCTGACATGGCGATTCCCACAAGAACGCCTAAAAAGGGATTACTGGTGTATTTGTCAATGTAATAACGCAAACGGTCACCAGCTGATTGTTGGAGAGCATCTCCCATATACTTGATGCTAAATAGGAAAAGCCCCAAACCACCAAAAAAACTAAAAGCAATCTCTTGCCAATTTATTGACACAGTGTTATCCTCAAATATTATATTTTTTTTCGTAAAAAAGACGATATGTCCATTTTAATGTATTCCAGACAAACAGATAATACTTTACTGTATTTTTACACGTTTGTAAAAAAAACTGATTTTTCTAACAACTCGTTTTCTAAAAGAAACCTTAAAAAGTTAGAGGATTTTTTTAAAAAGGGAATCCCTGTCTATTTCTGTGGTATAATGATATAAAATGGTCTGTTTATGACAGACGTTTTAGCGTGTTAGCTTAGTAAGATAACAGCATATTTTATTATTAAATTCTCAAAGGAGTTGTCATGAAACGCTCAAAAAGTGAAGTCACTTATCTTATTCTTAGTATCATTTTAGTTGCTCTTGCGGCTGGTATTTACTTAATTTTCGGCAATAGCCAGACCAAAGCGTCAAGCACAGAACCAACAAGCTCTTCTGTTGCCTCTTCTTCAACAACCAGCGAAGAAGAATTGGAAGAAAAAGCAAAAGCTTCTCTAGCCGAAGCCCAAGACAAACGCACATCAGAAGCGATTACCAATGCTCAAGCTGCGATTAACAAATTGTCTGACGAAGCTAAGAAAACCGATTTGCAATCGCAATTGGACGCTATTTCAGCTGAAATCAACAATGAAAGCAATGCCGAAAGTGCCGTTGCAGCTGCCGAAGCAGAACAAACCTCTGCTAATGTCACTGCCGCACAAGATGCTGTTGACACCGTAACTAATCAAGATGTTAAAGACCAATTGCAAACGCGTATCGATGCTGTTGCCAATGCTATCTCTGCTCGTTCAGCAAGTGTTGCAACACAAACAACACCAAGCTCAGCGACGACAACACACGCTTCAACGGCTGACGATACAACAACTTACAACAACAATTACAGCAGCAGTCAAACCTACGGTTACAATACCTACTCAGATTCTACTGCGACAAGCAGCAGCCAAACTTACTACGGCTACTAAAATGCACATGACAAAAGGTCTAGGAGTTAAACTCCTAGACCTTTTAATGGGTTTCATATCCTAGTAACAAACCGCCTCTTTCACTGTAAAAACTAC
Source organism: Streptococcus sp. UBA632 (assembly GCF_002300045.1). Classification (NCBI taxonomy): domain Bacteria; kingdom Bacillati; phylum Bacillota; class Bacilli; order Lactobacillales; family Streptococcaceae; genus Streptococcus; species Streptococcus sp. UBA632. The sequence continues at coordinate 2,626 of NZ_DBPA01000059.1, forward strand.
ATAAACCAGAAGCATTGACAAATTGGATATCTGCTTTTGGAAACAAATCACGAAGCTTGTCACGCAATTGTTGGCAGGCTTTTTCATTGCCTGCGTGGGTAATCATGATCTTGCCTCCTTGGTAACCAGCTGCCAGCATCTCGTTAACAGTGGCCTGAATGGCTTTTTTCTGACCTCTTGCCTTGTGCAACAAATCAAGCGTTCCTTCGGGGCTGGCTTGCCCAACCATGCGGATATTGAGCAAACCGACAACCTTACCGACCAATTTATTCAAACGGCCGTTATTGACCAGATTATCCACATGTTCTAGGATGAAAAGCAGTCTTGTTTTGGCTTGGTAACGTTCGATTGCCTCGAGCACTTGGTCAAAAGAAAGTCCTGATAAAATCAAACGTTTTAACTCCAAGACCAGCAAATCGATTTCACCACCAGCTGACAAGGAATCAATCACATGGATATTGACGTTGGGATGCTCTTCTAATAACATTTGCTTGGCAATCTGAGCACTATTGTGACTACCTGATAAAGCCCCTGTAATGGTGATAACAATGATACTATCAGCACCTTGGTAAGCTCGTAAGAAAGCGTCTGGGCTAGGACAGCTCGACTTTGACGGCACGGATTTTTCATATAAGGTGTCCATCATAGCCTCAACATCCAAGCCTTCATCGTCCACAAAAAGTTCTGAACCAATTTGTAAGGTCAGGGGGACATTTTGAAAGGCTAAATCTTTTTCGGGTACACCAATGTCCTTAAAATCACAACCCGAATCTGTCACAATTTTCCAACTCATCTCTATTTCCTCGTTTCCTTGCATCATATACTTTGATTACCAAAGTATTTCTCTCTCGATTATATCATTAAAAGCTTACGGAAACTATAAAAAGCTCGTGTTCTTAAAAAAGTCTTGCTCCACAAAAACTTTGGAACAAGACTTTGCTGTTAATCTTTTAAAACGTAATCGTAAATAGCTTTGGCAACACCTGCTTGGTCGTTTACCGTGGTTTGGTAACGGCAGATTTCTTTGACCTCATCAGTCGCATTGCCCATGGCAACACTATGAGTAGCAAATTGCAACATTTCCAAATCATTTGCCGCATCGCCAATCGCCATGACGTCATCAGGGCTAAAGCCTAGTTTTTCTGACAAAGCTTTTAAGGCCGTCGCCTTGGTGTAGCCTTTTGGCATGGCTTCAAAGATATAAGGCTGGCTACGTACCACGCTAAAATCTGCTGCCAAATCCACTTCCTTGGCTGCTTGGAAAGGATTTAAAACAGGTGCTTTTGCCATGTACATGGCTTGGAAAATGATTTCTGAGCTGTCTTTGATTGCCTCAAGGCTGATGGCTTTGGCTGTGTCAAAGACCAAGCCAGCGTCGTACTGCACCAATTCTGGGACGACATCACCGACAGCATAATAATGCTTTTCACCTGTCAAGGTCAAGTAAACCTCTGGAAAATCACGCACAGCCGCTTGTAATTGGTCCAGCTCCTCATTGGTGATTTGGGCATAGCTCATCAATTCCCAATTCTTTGTGTTGTAAATGCTGCAGCCATTGTTCATGATGATGTATTCTTCATCAGTCAGCCCCAATTGTTCAAAATAAGGCACAATGCCAGATTTTGGGCGTCCTGTGCAGAGCACGATTTTTACGCCTGCTTGTGCTGCCGCTTGAATGGCTGAGATGTTTTCTTTGGGAATTTTTTTCTCTGAATTTAGCAAAGTGCCGTCTAAATCAATTGCGATGAGTTTAATCATGTGGTGTCACCTTTCCTTTTATTTTTGGTAAATGCCATTGACGTTTGTAACCTATCATGCGAAGAATAACCAAGACCAGCACCAGGGCATAGTAGCCCGTGTCACTTGTCACAATGCCAAAATAAAGAACAAATGCCGCTAAAATAGACCAGCCCGCATAGACCTCACTACGCAAGATACCAGGTTTTCGTCCTGCTAAGACATCTCGGACCACACCGCCACCAGCTCCTGTTAGAACTGCTGCGACAATCACCGCGCTTAAAGGCTGATGCAATTTCATGGCATACATGGCACCTTGGACGCTAAAAGAGGCTAAACCAATCGCATCTGTCAAGACTTCTGCTTTTAGCCAACCCTTTGTCACAACATTTGGAAACAACATAATCAGCAACATAGCCGCCAAAGCAAAATAAAACGCATCCCCTTGCGACCACAGCGTTCCAATTGGCAAGCCAATCAGCAAATTGCGGATAGCACCACCGCCAAAAGCCGTGACAAAGCCCAAGATGAACATGCCTAAAATATCAAAATCTTCTTCCATTGCCACAATAGCCCCTGATAAGGCAAAGGCAATGGTACCAATAATGGTCAATAAATCCCAAACGTCTATCGTCATACCAATCCAAACCTATTTTTCTTACGCAACTAGTGTATCATTTTTAAGGCCATAAAAAAACATTTTTCAGTATTTAATTAGCCTTTATCTCTTTACCAAGGGCGTACTTGGTGCCTTTTAAAGCACGTTGAAGTGAGAATTTAAATGGTCTGCCTGTGATAGTGGCTTGTTTTTTATCCAAATCCACGACCACTTTTTCCACACCATGAACGGCTGATAATTTTTCAGTGACGGTTTTGGCGCAACCATCGCATTTCATTCCAGTAACTTCATATGTTCTTTCCATCAGAATACCTCCTGTTTTTTAGCAATCTAAGTTAATTTAATGTATTTCAAACGAAGGGCGTTAAGCACAACAGATACTGAACTAAAGCCCATAGCCAAACCAGCAATCATTGGGTTGAGTAGGGGACCACTAAAGAGGTAGAGGACACCCATGGCAACTGGGATAGCCAAGATATTGTAAATGAAAGCCCAGAATAGATTTTCCTTGATGACCCTAATGGTCAAACGGCTAATAGACAAAGCTTTCAAGACATCTGAGATACTTGCTTTCATCAAGATAATATCGGCAGATTCAATGGCAATATCTGCACCTGAACCAATGGCAATACCAATATCAGCTACTGCTAAGGCAGGGGCATCGTTGATACCATCACCAACCATGGCAACTTTCTTACCTTGAGCTTGCAAATCCTTAATCACACGAGATTTTTGGTCTGGCAAAACATCACTAATAACCGTTGTAATGCCAACTTGTTTGGCAATGGCCTTGGCCGTTTGTTCATTATCACCAGTTAACATCACCACATCCAAACCAGCAGCTTGCAACTTGGCAACTGTTTCTTTACTATCTGATTTAATCAAATCAGCAACGGTAATAACACCCAATAAATGCTTCTTATCTGCCACATAAATAGGGGTTTGACCTTTTTGCGTGGCTTGTTTGACTGCATCTTCTGCTTGGGTAAGGTTGATTTGATGGTTTGCCATCAATTTATGATTACCGACGTACAAGGTTTGACCGTCACAGTCAGCCTGCAAGCCCAGACCTGTCAAAGACTCGAAATTATCCACAGCGACTAAAGACAAGCCTGATTCGTCAGCTTTTTCCACAATGGCTTGGCTCAAAGGGTGTTCAGAGAATTTTTCAATCGAAGCCACTTGGCTAAGCAAACGGTCCTTATCACCTTGATAGGCAAAGATATCCACAACTTGCGGTTTCCCTTGGGTAATGGTACCTGTCTTATCAAAGACGATGGCATTTAAATGGTGGGCATTTTCAAGAGTATCGCCTCGTTTGTAAAGAATACCATTTTCAGCACCACGACCAGTACCGACCATGATAGCAGTCGGAGTTGCCAATCCCAAGGCACAAGGACAAGCAATAACCAAGATGGCAATGGCAACTTGAAGGGCGAAAACAAAGCTCTTGCCCATGAGCAAATACCAAAAGAGGAAGGTCACAATTGCGATAACCATAACCGTTGGGACAAAGACACCAGCCACACGGTCAGCAATCTTGGCAATAGGTGCTTTGGTTTGTTGGGCATCTTCAACCAATTTGATGATTTGAGATAACAAGGTATCGCCACCGACTTTTTCGGCACGAATGGTCAAGGCACCTTGTCCATTGATTGAAGCACCGTAAACCTTATCATCCACAACTTTTTCAACAGGGATACTTTCACCCGTCAACATGGATTCATCGATGGCACTATATCCTGATACCACAACCCCATCCACAGGGACCTTTTCACCTGGTTTTACCAAAAGCATATCTCCGACCACCACATCTTCTATGGGGATAGAGATTTCCTTGCCGTCACGGATAACAGTGGCTTCCTTAGCAGATAAGGTCATCAATTTCTTAATGGCATCTGAGGTCCGACCTTTAGACAAGGTTTCAAAATATTTACCTAAGGTAATCAAGGTCAAGATAACCGCAACAGATTCAAAGTAAAGCATATGAACAGCATGAAGGTGACCAGCGAAAATTTGGCACATGCTGTAAATACTATAAACAAAGGCGGCACTTGTTGCTAGAGCAACCAGGGCATCCATATTAGGGTGACCCTTGCTCAATGATTTAAAACCACTAATGTAAAAGCGGCGACCAAAGTACATGACGGGTAAAGTCAAAAGCAATTCTATCACGGCATGCACCATGGGATGAGCTGACATTGACATGAATTGTGGCACCCAAAGCCCCATCATGCTCCCCATTGAAATGTAAAGCAAAGGCACGGTAAAGACAGCAGACCAGACGAACTTACGCCACATATTTTGGGTTTCTTCGTCTTGACGCTCTGCTTGGCTCTTTGATGTTTTAGGGTCAAAAACAGAGGCACTGTACCCTGCGTCTGACACTGCCTTTTCAATCATGCTTTCAGTGACAACATCAGGGTCATACTCAACCGTCATTTTTTCAGTTGTGAGGTTGACAACAACGGACTGCACATGGTCTAACTTTTTGACAGCCTCTTCAATCGTTACTGCACAGGACGCACACGTCATCCCATCAATCACAAAAACTTCTTTTTTTGACATGGCTAAACCTCTTCTCGTATGTGTGTTTTGCTACTCTAAAGTCAAGTGTTCCTTGCAACGGCATTGCCCATCAACACAATCACAAGGCACTTCTTCCAAGACATTTTCTTTCCTAGCTAAAAGCGTTTCGTCTAATAAGGTCACATCTGCCTCCGTCATCGGCATGGATTCTAGGAGATGCTTAACGATTTCCACATGCTTTCGCTGGCAAAACTTATTAAAGAAATCCGTTGTTTCTTGCTTCATGACTTCATTTTCTGAAATCAAAGCCGAATAACGAAAAGACTTTCCAACCTTTTGCGTGCTCAGATAACCCTTATCCACAAGACGTTTCAACAAAGTCTTAACCGTCGAAGCCGTCCAATCGGTCTTATCTTCAAGAATGTCTAAAATCTCACTGCTCGTCGTTTCTTCCTTGGTCCAAACAACCCGCATGATTTCCCATTCTGCATTTGAAATAGCCATCTGCTCTCCTTTCTCATTTCTTATCGTCTACATTTGTAATCTTATTATAAGTCTATCGTTTACGTTTGTCAACAGTATAAAACAAAAAAATAAAACACATTGCCAAAATCAAAGTAATCTGTTTCATCTAGCGTATTATTCTTTAATATAATGGCATCCTACCCCTGCTACTAGCCAAGAAGTTTCAAATCTAGCTCTCATTTCTGATAACTACTGATAACTTCTTCTAAGGCTTGCAGACTATCGACAAAGAGAACCTTGTCACGGTCAGCTGTCGTTAAAAATCCCGCACTGACCATCTGGTCAAATTGGATTTTGAGGCTATCATAATAACCATTAGCATTAAAAAGCAAGCAAGGCTTGTCGTGTTGTCCCACGCGCGCCCAAGAAATCGCCTGACTAATCTCTTCAAGCGTTCCAGGACCACCTGGAAAGGCAACCAAAACATCACCCATTTCCATTAACAGACGCTTACGCTCATCCATATCAGCTACAATACGCAGCTGCGTCAAACCTTGGTGGACTTCCTCACGTTTTTGAAGAAAATCTGGCATAATGCCGTAAACCTTTCCACCATGAGCCAAGATCCGATCTGCCAAAAGTCCCATCAACCCAGTCTGACTCCCGCCATAAACCAAATCATATCCCTTTTGCGCCATCCAATCGCCAAAAGCCTCCACACTGTCACGGTAGATCGGATTGCCCATACTTGACGCTAAATACACTGTGATTTTCATTTTATTGCCTTCCTCATTTCAAAAAACACCTCCATTATAGCATAAAAAGAACCCACTTGTTAGTGAGCTCTTCAATCGTTTAGTTTTTACTCTCCAAATCACGAAGCATTTGGTCAATTTTATTACCGTATTCGATAGATTCGTCCTTGATGAAGGTCAAATCAGGAATTTTATACATGGTCAAGTTACGACCCAACTCACGTTTGATGGTTCCTGTTGCCTTTTCAAGACCAATTTGTGCCTTTTGATTATCTGAGGCAAGATCAGAGTGAATGGTGTAATAAACTTTTGCCATTGACAAATCCCCAAGCATTTGAACATCTGTGATAGTCACATCTTGAACACGAGGGTCACGCACTTTTTTATGCAAAATCTCATTCACTTCCCGTTTGATTTCCATACCAACACGGTCAATACGATGATTAGCCATAATCTTTGTCCTTTCTATTGTTTTGAAAAAGCTAGGCTAAGCAAACCTAGCTTTTATTCATTTCTCACATGTAACTATGTAACGTTTAGGCAATGCACCATAGTGCTTGCCGTATTCCCATTAGAGGCATTTGCCTCAATGGGAATTAACGTTTCACTTCTTCCATAATGTAAGCTTCGATAACGTCATCCACTTTGATGTCGTTGAAGTTTTCAATCATCAAACCACCTTCTTGGGCGTTTCCGACTTCTTTAACGTCATCTTTGAAGTGTTTCAAGCTGGCAAGTTTGCCATCAAAGATAACGACACCGTCACGGATAACACGGGCACTAGCGTCACGTGTGATTTTACCACTTGTAACCATAAATCCTCCGATAGTACCCACTTTAGAGACTTTGAAGATTTCACGGATAATAGCTTCCCCGATAACTTTTTCTTTGAATTCAGGGTCAAGCATACCTTTCATGGCATCTTCTACTTCTTCAATAACTTTGTAGATAATTGAGTGAAGGCGAATATCCACTTCATCTTCTTCTGCTTGTTGACGCGCTTGTGGAGTAGGGCGGACGTTAAATCCAATGATAAAGGCATTTGATGCTTCTGCCAAGGTCACGTCAGATTCGTTGATTGCACCGACAGCAGAGTGAACAACGCTCACTTTAACGCCTTCAACATCGATTTTAAGAAGTGAGGCAGCAAGGGCTTCAACAGAACCTTGTACATCGGCTTTGATAATCACGTTAACGGTCTTAACTTCACCAGCTTTAAGCGTATCAAAGAGATTTTCAAGGCTGACACGTTGAGTGGCTTGACGTTGTTTCATCAAGGTACGTTTGGCACGTTCTTCACCAGCTGCACGCGCTGCTTTTTCATCCTCGTAAACAGCAAAATGGTCACCTGCCATTGGGGCTTCGTTTAGACCTGTGATTGAAACAGGGGTTGATGGTTCTGCTGTTTTCACGCGACGACCAAGGTCATTGGTCATGGCACGCACACGTCCAAAGGTATTTCCGACAACAATAGGATCTTGCACATGAAGGGTACCTTGTTGAACAAGAAGAGTTGCCACAGCACCTTTTCCTTTATCAAGACGCGCTTCAATAACTGTACCAATCGCACGAACGGTTGGGTCTGCTTTCAATTCTTCCATTTCAGCTACAAGAAGAACGGTTTCAAGCAATTCATCGATGTTCTTACCAAATTTGGCAGAAATTTCAACGAATTCACAATCCCCACCCCAAGCTGTTGAGATGATACCGTGTTCTGCCAATTCACCAATAACACGTTCTGGGTTGGCACCTGGTTTATCAATTTTGTTGATTGCAACGATGATTGGGACACCAGCAGCTTTAGAGTGGTTAATGGCTTCGACCGTTTGAGGCATAACACCGTCATCAGCAGCAACAATCAAGATTGTAATATCTGTGATTGACGCACCACGCGCACGCATTGATGTAAAGGCCGCGTGTCCTGGCGTATCAAGGAAAGTGATTTTCTTGCCACCTTCAACAATTTGGTAAGCCCCGATGTGTTGTGTGATACCACCAGCTTCGCCTGTAGCGACACGTGAATTACGAAGGGTATCAAGAAGGGTTGTTTTACCATGGTCAACGTGTCCCATGATGGTAACAACAGGCGCGCGCTCAACCATTTTATCTGGATTGAGGTAGTTTTCATCTTCAAAGAAACGATCAATATCGGCATTGTCCACTTCCACTTTTTTGTGGGCTTCAATACCGTAATCCACCATCAACAATTCAATGGTATCACCGTCAAGAGATTGGTTTTGAGTGGCCATAACGCCCATCATAAAGAGTTTTTTAACAATCTCAGCTGGTTCACGTTTGATACGTTTTGCGATTTCTGCAACAGTCATCCCTTCAGTATATTCAAATTCCTTAGGCAATTCGTGGAATTTGCGTTCTGTGACTGGTTTTGGTGCTTGGTTGCGATTGTGTTTGCCTTTTTTGTTTTTATTACTGTTCCAATTACTATTTTTTTGATTTCTCACTTGATTTTGACTATTCCGGTTTTTTCTAGTTTTGCGTGGACCGTCCTCATTATCATGATTATAATCTCGTGGTTTTTCAGGACGAGCCTGTTTTTTACGACGTTTATCAATTGCTTGAGAAGCAGGTTCTGCTGCTGCAACTGGTGATAAAGGTATTTCTTTCTTAGTCACCTTTTTTGTTTCCTCAGCTTTCTGTTTTGCTTCTAAGCGAGCCTCATGTTCTTTTTCTCGCGTCTGTTTTGCACGACGTTTGGCTTCTTCTTGCTCATGGAAACGTGTTTCACTTTGGCGTGAGTACTCTGCATTTTGTTCAGCTTTCAGGGCTGCCGCACGCGCTTTAAAGTCAATACGTGGCTTCTGAGCTTGTGACGGTTGAGCAGAACGGTTTATTCTAGTCTGCTGACGGTTAGCTTGATGCCCTCTTTGAGCATCTTTGCCATGCCTTGCTGACTTAGCAGGCTGTTGTGAACGGTGGTTGCCGTCTTGCTCTTGATGACGTTTTTTACCACCTTTATTCGCATTCGCACGTTTTTCAGCTTGTGCTTTCGCACGAGCCTCACGTTCGGCTTTAAAATTGCGACTTTTTGGTTTCGCTGTCGTTAGTTTTGCAGCAGAAGCTTCAGGAGTCTTAGCGGCTAGCTGTTCTGCTGATTTTGCTGACGGAGGCGTCTGTTTTGATTCTGACAATTTTGCAACAATACGCTTTACATCAGCTTCTTCTACGCTAGAAGAATGGCTTTTAACCGCAATACCAAGTTGTTGTGCATATTCGACAACTTCCTTACTTGGACGGCCCATTTCTTTAGCAATTTCATACAATCTTTTCTTTGACAATAGTGATGTCCTCCTATTCTTTTAGTTCATAAGAGTCCTCATTTTCTTTGAAAATCCAGCGTCTGCGATAGCAATGACCTTACGAGGCTTACCAAGGGCAGCACTTAATTCCAGTGTACTAAACACTGTGGAGACTTCTACGTTATAATAATGACTTTTATCAGTTGTTTTCTTGGTTAAATTGACACCAGCATCGTTGGCTAGGAAAATAAATTGTGCTTTACCCGTTTGAATTGCCTTAATGACTAACTCTTCACCTGAAATCACTTTTCCTGCACGCTGTGCTAAACCAATTAAATGAGATAATTTTTCGCGATTATTCAAGGCCCAACTCTCTTCTTTTCACTTTGTGATCAACATAAGCAATCAATTCATCGTAAAAGGCTTCTGGAACATCCATTGAAAAGCTACGATTAAAGACCTTTTTAGCTTTGGCTTGAATGGCTTCGTTAATATCTAATTTGATGTAGGCACCACGACCGTTTTTCTTACCAGTTGGATCGATAAAAATCTCGCCTTCTTTATTTTTCACAATGCGAAGCAAATCACGTTTATCAATGACTTCTCCTGAAACAACTGATTTTCTTAAAGGTATTTTACGTGTTTTAGCCATCAAACACCTCTATCTTTCTTATTCTGTATCGTCGTCTGACAGAAGATCTGATTTAGTCGTATCCTCGACTTCAACGGTTTCATCAACGATAGCTGATGTTACAGCCTCTTCAATAGCTTCATCCACCATAGCTGATGCAACGCTATCTTCGACAACTTCTTCAACAAGTTCAGTTTGCGCTTCACGTTCTGCTTCAAGGGCTTCATACTCAGAAGCTGACTTGATATCAATGCGATAGCCTGTCAAATGTGCAGCCAAACGAACATTTTGACCACGGCGACCGATAGCTAGCGACAATTTGTTGTCTGGCACAACAACTGTTGCGCGTTTGCTATCTGCTTCGTCAAACAAGACCATATCAACTTCAGCGGGTGCAATAGCATTGTAGATGAACTCTGCTGGGTCTTCTACCCATTGAATCACATCGATGTTTTCTTCAACAGGTACTTCCACACCTGCTTTAGCATCGTAGCGTTTTGGATGGAATTTGCTAATCACACGTTTGATGTTGCTTCCACCACGTCCGACAATCGTTCCGATAGCATCCACGTTTGGATTGTGGCTACGAACAGCCACTTTGGTACGGTCACCAGCTTCACGTGAAACGTTCATGATTTCAACTGTTCCATCAAACACTTCGGGAATTTCTTGTTCCATGATGCGTTTGATAAATTGTGGGTGGCTACGGCTAACAAAGACATTCACACCTTTTGGATTGTTTTCCACTTTGTAAACGTAAACTTCGATACGGTCGTGTGATTTGAAGGTTTCACCAGGAATTTGGTCTTGGTGTGACAATTGAGCTTCTAATGAACCAAGATTCACATAAATGAAACGTTGGTCGAAACGCTCAACTGTCCCTGTCATGATTTCACCTTCGTGTTGTTTGTACTCATTATAAGTCACTTCACGAATTTGGCGACGCATTTTTTCCATGATGGTTTGTTTTGCTGATTGCGCCGCAACACGACCAAATTCAGCCACTGATTCTTCAAAGCGAATCTTGTCCCCAAGCTCATAAGCTGAACTAATTTTCAACGCATCGGATAAGCTGATTTCTAAACGGCTATCAAAAACCTCTTCAACAACTTCACGCACTGTATAAACTTTAAAATCAGCAGTTTTTTCATCAAATTCAATCACACATGATTCTGATTGGCCGTAGCGGCGTTTATAAGCTGATTTCAAAGATTCTTTGACAGCATCAATGATGTCTTCTTTGTTAATATGTTTTTCTTCTTCCAAAATACGGAAGGCTTCCAGCATTTCTTTGCTCATTTTTTTCATAGCCCTATCACAAGTAGAGCCTTATCCTTTCGTTTTAAATCTATTCTCACATTAAAAAGCAAAAAACGTTAGTGACATTTCCTTTGACTACAACTTCACTGCCAAGCGAGCTTTAGCAACTGTTGCATATGGAATGTCTACTGTTTTTTTCTTGGTTTTATCCAAATATTCCATGGTCAATACCTCACCATCAAAAGCGACAAGGTCACCTTGAAATACTTTCACTTTGTCAATTGCCTTGTAAAGGCTGACATTGATGTAAGAGCCGACAGCTTTTTCCAAAGCTTCCTTTGTTTTTAAAGGACGCTCTAAACCAGGGCTAGCCACTTCCAACATGTATTGGTCTGGAAATGGGTCTGGCTGAATATTATCTAATAAAGGGCTAATAATCTCAGTCAAATCAGCGGTGTCATTAACCGTAATCCCACCAGGCTTATCCACTAAGACACTAAGAACATAGTCACTTCCCATTTTTCCGTACTCAACATCCACCAATTCAAATGGGTCTTGAATGGCAGGTGCGATAACTTCTGTGACACGTTCAATAATCACATTAGCATTTGCGATGACAATCCCCTCCTTCGTTTGACAAAATACCAGTAAAAACCACTTAAAAAGCAGATTTTACCGCCTACTAACATCTCTCACTGCCATTATACAACGGATTAAAAGGACTTGCAAAGCCAAAGGTTTAGCCGTTTGTGGCAGGAGGCACACATAAGAGGCGAAGTTACAAACTTCGCCTCCTCTTATGTATTTGTTACTATCATATCATACTCTTTTAAAAATGACAAGGCAGCAGCACAAGAGACCAAAATCCTATTCTTTTAGATTGGCTAACAGGTCGGCTGTCTTGTGAAATCCTGGTTTATAAGTCTTACCAAATAACTTCTTAGTCATGGCATTAAAACTATAATGGTCATCTAAGATAAGCACCTCGTCATAAGATTTTAAAATGTATAAAAAGGTTGAATCGCTAAGGTCAAAATCCTCTCTACCATCGACATTGACATTCCAAAGGTAATAACGTGCCGCTCGGATAAGATAGTAGTTGTCAATTTTTTCTTTGTCTGAGCTGACAAGCAGGATTTTCGTCTTAGATGGTGTCATGCGATTGCCTGTCAAATGGCGTAATTCTTCCAAGGACTGTACTCTTTCGTACTCATTACTGTGTCTGATTTCATTGATTTCTGATAAGAGCATAAAGACAGAAAAACCAATCAAGGCTAAGCTTGTGTACTGGTACAATCGCTTGGTGCCTAGGTTTTTAAAGGAACGCAGGTTGCGTTTCTCAAATGTTTTTTCATACAAAGAGCGGTCCGTTTCTCTGGCTAAAAGCATAACCATCAAACCAAAGGCCATAATAACCATACTAGATGCATAACGATCAAAACCAGCTAGTTCCAAGGCTTCGTCCGTTGGCATAGCCGTCAAATACATCAACAAAATCCCAACGTAATAGGCCACAATCATTACATCTAGCAATACCCAAGTGGCCAATAAACGTCTGAATCGATGAGCAAAAAGACCAAAACCAATCACAGCAACTAGCATGACAAGGTTTAGCCCGATAATGCCACGCGTTGCCAGACTACCAAATTGAAAGACTTCTTTTGTGAAATGGGTTATGATTTCTTGTGCCACATCATCCATATGCCCTGCCAGTATTTGGTCAATTTCTGAAAAAGACACCGCGTGCTTAGCTTTAGACACATTGGTAAAGTTGAGGCTCATGTGTATTTGCCAAAGGAGATAAGGAAGAAAACTAAGTCCTGCAGTCAACAAAGCTGGAAATAGGTTCCACCATCTGATGATTTTGCGCCGTATCAAGCGAACCACAAAAAACAAATAGACAAACAAGGCAATGGCCACAAAGAAAAGTCCACTCACCTTAACAATGCTCAAAAGACCTAAAACCACCAAGGTGTGCAAGGACATCCGCCAAAATTGATTGCGGTAAGCAAAGCAGCCTGCGATTGCTGCTAAAGCCAGCACAGGCAAGAGAAAATCCACCAAAAGATTGTTCAAACGAATGGCAATATTAAAAACATTGAACACAGCAAAAGTGGCAAAAATCATTGCTGAGGGCAAGGCGCGGCGTTCATCACGCAAGGCAGCAAACATGGCATACGAGCCTGACAAGATAAGAACCAATTGCCCTACCAACATGACACCTTCTGAAAATCCGACAACCTTGGTAAATAAGTAAATAAATAAAGAACTTCCCACAGGATACGTGTAAAAATCAATGATAGTATCTTGTTGCGTTGGTAGGCTATCATTGATAAATAAAAATTTGACGATACTGCCCCAATGGGTGAAATTATCAAAGTGAAGCAATGGCGATTGCAATAAAACTGCACCAAAAAGCAAGAGATAGAGCAACATAGCAAGAGCTGTAAAATCAAGCCCTCTGATGCTATCTTTCTTGGTCATATATCGCCAGATCTGATACATGCTCAAAATAGCACCTAGTCCACAAATACCATAAACAGCACCCAGTAAAATATTTAATAAACTCGCAACATATAATATCAAGGTAATCGCTGAGAAGGTAAACACCCAAGTCAAACGGCGGTTCATCTTCAAACGATTACGGAAAAAGGCAGTATAGCCGCCCGTCAAAAAGACAAATAAACTTAATCTTAAAATGGTCATATCGTTCCTTTCCAATAGCAATAAAAGGGATAATGCCTCACATCATCTCTCTTACCATAAAAGCAAACAACTCCTTTCATTCTTTCGATTGTGCCGCTAACATTGTAGCGGTTTGATACAAGCCTGGCTCGTAAGTTTTGCCAAATACTTTCTTAGTCATGGCATTAAAGGTGTGGTGGTTATCTAGCAACAATACCTCATCATAAGACGCTAAGATTTGAGTAAATTCTTGGTCATCTAGCAGGAAGTTTTCCCTTGCATCCACATGCACATTCCAGAGATAATAGCGAGCAGCGTAGGTGATAAAGTAACTATCCACAATTTCCTTATCTGCCGTAACCAATAAGACTTTTT
>NZ_DBPA01000059.1:16953-18556 GCF_002300045.1 Streptococcus sp. UBA632
TTTTTTCAGACAACAGCAAAGCAGTCGATACAATCAGTAAGCCCAAACTTGTGTACTGGTACAAACGCTTGGTGCCTAAGTTTTTAAAAGAACGAGAATCCCGCTTTTTAAAAGTCTTTTCAAATAAAGCATGGTCAATTTCCCTTGCTAAAACCATTGCCAGCAAACCATAAGCCATGATGACCATACTAGAGGCGTAGCGTTCAAATCCAGCTAATTCCAAAGCTTCATCGGTCGGCATGGCAGTCAGATACATCAGCAAAATGCCAATATAGTAAGCCACAATCATCACATCAACCAAGAACCAAGCAGTTATGAAGCGGCGCGAATGCTTTCTCAACAGCACAAAAGCTAACACCACGACCAACATCACAACATTTAAAGCGATGATACCACGCGTTGCCAATTGACTGAGGTCCAAAGATTGGCTAGTAAAAGCATCTATAATCTCACGCGCCACGCCCCCAATTTTCCCAGTCATAATGTGACCTAATTCTGAGAAAGAGACGGCATGTTTTGCTTCAGATGCATTGGTGAAATGCAGAGCTATGTGCCTTTGCCACAACAGATAAGGTGAAAAATTAAGGCCAATGGTCGCGAGGCTTGGAAAAATTGCCCACCACCTGACACGTCTGCGACGAAAGAGCCTTACCACACAGCTCACATACAAAATCAAAGCAATGGCCACAAAGAAAAGTCCGCTAACCTTGACAATACTTAAAGTGCCAAGAACCACCACCATATGAACAGACAAACGCCAAAAATGATTACGATAGGCATAACAAGCCGAAATAGCCGCCAAAGCTAGCACTGGCAAGAGAAAATCCACCAAAAGATTGTTCAAACGAATGGCAATATTGAACGTATTAAACAAAGCAAAACTGCCAAAAATCAAGGCTGACGGCAAGGCACGACGCTCATCACGCAAGGATCCAAACAAGGCATACAAGCCCGACAAGGTCAAGAGCAATTGCCCAACTAACATGGTGCCTTCTGAAAAACCAACGATTTTTGTAACAAAATAGATAAACATCGAACTACCAACAGGATAAGTATAATAACTGATAATCGCATCCTGCTGGGTCGGCAAGCTATCATTCGAGTACAAAAACTTCACAATCGTAGCCCAATAGGTAAAATTGTCATAATGCAATAACGGTGATTTGAACAAAACCGAACCAAAAGCCAAGAGATAGAGCAGCATACCAAGCGCAATAAAATCAGGAACTCTAAAGGTATCTTTCTTGGTCACATATCGTACCAGCTGATAAACACTCAAAATCGCCCCCAAACCACAAATGCCATAAACCGCTGGCAGCAAAGCATTGAACAAAGCCGCAAGATAAAGCACTAAGGTAATCGCTGAAAAAGTGAATACCCAAGTCAAACGACGGTTCATCTTGAAACGATTGCGAAAAAGATCGGCATAACCAACCATAAAAAAAAAGAAAGCAAATCTGACTATCATGCTACCTGACCTTTCCACTCACTCGCCAACTGTTTAAACTGAGGTGTTTTCGCCAAACTAGCTAAATTCGTCACTTGATAAAGGGACTTATTGGCCTCTTTGTCATAAGATACAAAATCCAGTTTCACATCCATG
>NZ_DBPA01000041.1:0-7545 GCF_002300045.1 Streptococcus sp. UBA632
CACTCATACCCATTTGACTGGCGTACTAAGAAACCAATCATCTGGCGTGCTGTACCACAATGGTTTGCATCAGTTTCTAAATTCCGTCGAGACATTCTTGATGAAATTGACCGCACAACATTCTATCCAGAATGGGGTCGTACACGTCTTTACAACATGATTCGTGACCGTGGCGATTGGGTTATCTCACGTCAACGTGCTTGGGGTGTGCCACTTCCAATCTTCTATGCAGAAGACGGTACAGCTATCATGACTAAAGAAGTGACTGACCACGTTGCAGATTTGTTTGAAAAATACGGTTCAATCGTTTGGTGGGAACGCGATGCCAAAGACCTTCTTCCAGAAGGCTTCACGCACCCAGGTTCACCAAATGGCGAATTTACCAAAGAAACAGATATCATGGATGTTTGGTTTGACTCAGGTTCTTCATGGAATGGTGTTATGAATGCCCGCGAAGGTTTGGAATATCCAGCTGATCTTTACCTTGAAGGTTCTGACCAATACCGTGGTTGGTTCAACTCATCATTGATTACCTCAGTTGCCGTCAATGGTCATGCTCCTTATAAAGCTGTCCTTTCTCAAGGTTTCGTTCTTGATGGTAAAGGTGAAAAAATGTCTAAATCACTCGGAAACACTATCCTTCCAAGTGACGTTGAAAAACAATTTGGTGCTGAAATCTTACGTCTTTGGGTAACAAGCGTTGATTCTAGCAACGATGTTCGTATTTCAATGGATATTTTGAAACAAACGTCAGAAACTTACCGTAAAATCCGTAATACCCTTCGTTTCTTGATTGCAAATACCAGTGATTTCAATCCAAATGAAGATACCGTTGCTTACGAAGAATTGCGTTCTGTGGATAAATACATGACCGTGAAATTCAACCAATTGGTAGCAACTATCCGTAAAGCTTATGAAGCTTATGATTTCATGGCTATCTACAAAGCTGTTGTGAACTTCATCACTGTTGATTTGTCTGCCTTCTACCTTGATTTTGCCAAAGATGTGGTTTACATCGAAGCAGCTGACAACCTTGCTCGTCGTCAAATGCAAACCGTCTTTTATGACATTTTGGTTAAAATCACTAAATTGTTGACACCAATCCTTCCACACACTGCGGAAGAAATTTGGTCATACTTAGAGTTTGAACCAGAAGAGTACGTGCAATTATCAGAATTACCAGAAGCAGAAGTCTTTGAAGGTCAAGACAATATCCTTGAAGAATGGGATGCCTTCATGACCCTTCGCAACCAAGCTCAAAAAGCCTTGGAAGAAGCGCGTAATACTAAAGTTATCGGTAAATCATTGGAAGCTCATTTGACAATCTATGCGAGCGAAGAAGTGAGAACACTTTTGACAGCCCTTGATAGCGACATTGCGCAATTGTTGATTGTTTCTCAATTGACCATTACAGATGAAGCTGCGCCAGCAGATGCCGTTGCTTTTGAAGATGTTGCCTTCACAGTTGCTCATGCAGAAGGTGCTGTTTGTGACCGCTGTCGCCGTGTTGACCCAACAACAGCGGAACGCTCATACGGTGTGACAATCTGTGACCACTGTGCTGACATTGTTGAAACGAATTTTTCAGCAGCCGTAAGCGAAGGTTTTGAATAAGCCAATAAAAAATCAAAAGCTAGGATGAGAATCCTAGCTTTTTTGCTTGTCCAAAAGAAAAAATCTGAGACAAAATGCCTCAGATTAAGGAGCTGTTGGGAATGAAATTTCAATGAGATTAGCCGTGTGTAGAGTTTTTATCTGGTCTAATTGGATACTTGACGTATCGATTTTACGCTTGAGGAAAAACTCACGAATGGTTTCAATTTCACTATCTTTAATAGCGCGATATTTGTTTGAAATCAACAGCTCGTAGTGGTTAGGCGCCTGCGTGAAAATAACGTCAGTATTTCCTGCTGAATAAGTCTCAACCAGCTGAGCATCCGTATTGCGAAGTTGGTTACGAACTAACTCAGAGTGGCTACTGGTGGTGTTGATTAATCTCATATACTCCCCTCCTGATGTTTTCTTTACATTAATATTATAACACGATTTTTAACAAATTAAGCGTTTTTATGGTGTTTTTTCAGCCAGGCTTTCACACCCCATTGGTGGCTGCCGCGTTTTAATTTTTGGATGGCTTCTTCAACATGGAACCAAGCGAGGTTGTTAAAGTCCTCAAGCGGTGCCCCTAATTCTTGAAAATGGGTGACTTCGTACAAGTAAGCAGGGTTGTAGAAGTAGGTATTGCGATGACGTGAGTAGAAGTACTCATCGGCTTGCCCATAATAATAGCCAATATCCGCTGAAAAGCCCAATTCTTCTCGGAGCTCACGTTGCAAGGCGGTAAAATGGTCTTCACCAGCTTCGATTTCGCCACCAGGCAAAAACCATGAGCCGTTTGGAGCTTGAACTAAAATGATTTGCGTTTGGCTCTTATCTGGAATAATCGCATACACGCCATAGCGCGCTTTATAGTTAACATGGTCTAATTTTTGACCGAAAGTAGGATTTGTCATAATGCTTTTCCTCCATTGGTAAATGGGATAGAAGC
This sequence comes from Streptococcus sp. UBA632, assembly GCF_002300045.1. Taxonomy (NCBI): domain Bacteria; kingdom Bacillati; phylum Bacillota; class Bacilli; order Lactobacillales; family Streptococcaceae; genus Streptococcus; species Streptococcus sp. UBA632. Next base: position 2,549 of record NZ_DBPA01000041.1, read on the forward strand.
AGCGAATCAGACAAACCTGACGACACTAAATCCATCCATTACTTATATTATACTAAATCGCTCTCATTTTTTCCAGAAAGTTATCTGAATATTTTAATAATATTGGTTTTTAAAATTCTCCAGATAGTTGCTATCTGGAGAATAATGACTTATTCTGTCGGTTCTGATACGGTTTCAGCATCTTTATCTTTGTCTTTGTTAGCGGATTTGATGCTAATCTTGCCCTTGCTGGTCAAAACAGCCTTCAAATCTTTTTCGCTTGGATTTTCAAGATAGTAGTCGGTAATAGCATCTTCAATGTAGTCTTGAATAGTACGACGGAGAGGACGTGCTCCCATTTTAGGGTCGTAACCAATGTCAACCAATTTTTCTTTTACCTTATCGGTTACTTCAAGATGAATGTCATTTTGAGCAAGGCGTTTGTTAACATCATCAAGCATGAGGTTGACGATGTGGAGCAAGTTATCCTTGCTGAGTGATTTGAATTCGATAATGCCGTCAAAACGGTTCATAAATTCAGGGCTGAAGTAGTTGCCTAATTCGCCTAGAACAGAATTAGTGCGTCCTTCGCGTACTGCCCCAAAACCAACGCTAGCTTCTACCTTACCAGTTCCGGCATTTGATGTCATGATGATAATGGTATCCTTGAAGCTGACTGTGCGTCCTTGTCCGTCTGTCAAACGACCGTCATCAAGAACTTGCAAGAACATATGCATCACATCAGGATGCGCTTTTTCCACTTCATCAAGCAAGATAAGTGAATAAGGGTTGCGGCGTACTTTTTCAGTCAATTGTCCAGCTTCTTCGTAACCAACATACCCTGGAGGGGCTCCGACAAGTTTAGCGACAGCGTGTTTTTCCATGTACTCAGACATATCAAAACGAATCATGCTATCAGCTGAACCAAAGAGTTCGATAGCCAATTGCTTTGAAAGTTCGGTTTTACCAACACCAGTTGGCCCGACAAAAAGGAAAGAACCAATTGGACGATTTGGGGTACCAAGTCCGACACGATTACGGCGGATGGCTTTGGCAATTTTATCCACAGCCTCATCTTGTCCAATCACGTGTTTCTTCAAATCATCGGCTAAATGAATCAATTGAGATTGTTCTTTTTCTTTCAAGTCGCCAACAGGAATGTTGGTCTTTTCTTCAATGATCGCTTCGATGGTTTTTTCAGTGATGACTGGAATATCTTCCTCGTTGATAGTTTGTTGCTGCATTTCCTTGTATTTAGCGATTTGGTCGCGAAAATAAGCAGCGCGTTCGTAATCTTCTTCACGAGTGGCTTGAGTTTTCAAGTTTTCAGCTTGCTCTAGACGTTTATCGATTTCTTTTGGATCAATAAAATTAAGCGTCAAATTCATGCGAGAACCAGCTTCATCAAGAAGGTCGATGGCCTTGTCAGGCAAGAAACGGTCTTGAATATAGCGGTTTGATAGATTTGCGGCTGCTTCAATAGCATCATCACTGTATTTGACATGGTGGTAATCTTCATATTTCTTTTGAATACCACGAAGAATGGTAATGGTTTCTTCAACGCTTGGTTCATCCACTTTGACAGGCTGCATGCGACGTTCTAAAGCAGCATCTTTTTCGATGATGCGATATTCATTGAGGGTTGTTGCCCCAACCAGTTGCAATTCACCGCGTGCCAAGGCTGGTTTCAAAATGTTACCTGCATCCATGCTGCCATCACCTGTTGAACCTGCACCAACAATTTCGTGAATTTCATCAATGAAGAGGATAACGTCCTTACGTTTGCGGATTTCTTCCATCAATTTTTGCATGCGTTCTTCAAATTGACCACGGATGCCAGTGCCTTGAACGAGGCTAACCACATCTAAGCGAATGACTTGTTTGTTTTGCAATTTTTGTGGCACATTGCCGTCAACGATTTTTTGGGCTAGGCCTTCCACAACTGCGGTTTTACCAACACCAGGTTCTCCGATGAGGACAGGGTTATTTTTGGTACGGCGGTTGAGAATTTCGATGACACGGACAATTTCAGAATCACGTCCGATGACAGGGTCAATATCGCCACGAAGGGCCATTTCAGTAATATTGATACCAAATTCTTCTAGTAAGCCTTTTGGTTGTTGGGCACCACCATTGTTGCGATAGTTGTTGTTATTGTTGCCTCCGTTACGCCCACCATTTCCTGACTGAGTTGGAGGTGTATTTTGGAAGTTTTGATTTCCAAATGCTTGGAAGTTACCTAGATTGCTAAAAAAATCGTCAAATGGATTGGTACCAGATGCTTGGTTTTGATTGTTTGACGTAGCTGATTGCCCCCCACCTAGATTTCCTAAAATAGTATTGTTAGGGTCAGTTTTCATGATTTGATAGCAGTTTTGGCACAAGTCAATCTGCTTTTGCTGACCGTTGACATTTGTATAAAGATGAATGGTTGATTCATTTAAATGACAATTTTGACAGAGCATATAATATACCCTCCTTTCGAAATCACTGACTATGGCGACAAAGGTCAAAGATAGTCAAATTTATATTTCCATTATAGCATGTGATGACTAGAAATCAAGGAAAAAGATTACAAAATTATCACTCCTGTCATTAGAGTGCTATATTTTATTTTTATTCAGAAAATATTGACAAATGGTATATTTATGCTAAAATAAATTATAATATTTCAGAATAAAAGGGTGGAGATGACATATGACAAAACAAAAATCATTTGTGAAAGAGATTGATTTTACAAAGGAAGAGCTCTTAGAATTGATTGATTTAGGCTTGGCTTTTAAGGAATTAAAAAAGAAAAGAATTTTGCATAAGTATTTAGAGGGATTGAATATTGCCTTGTTTCTTTTCTTGTGGCCTTTCTTTTAACATGGAAAAGTGCATTTTTGGAACCGATTGATGAAAATTTTCAACTAACAAGTCCTTATCAAGATGAAATATAGTAAAATAGAATGAATAGAATAAGAAGGAGTCTTTATGTGAAAAAAATTGAGCGAAGTGGTTTATTTATGAAAGAAAATCTGCACTTGTTCCAATGCCCCGTATGCAAGCAAAATTTTACGGATGTAGTGGGGACAAGTGTAGTTTGTGTGGAGAATCATCAATTCGATTTGTCTAAAAAAGGAACGCTGCATCTTTTATTAAAAGGTGGACAGAATGAATATGATAAAAAAATGCTGTCGAGCCGAAAAAAACTGGCAGAGACTGGCTTTTTTCAGCCAATGCTGGACGTCGTAAAAAAACAATTAGAGGGAAGAAATATAACAGCACTTCTAGATGTGGGATGTGGAGAAGGCTCTCACCTACATTATTTACAAAATCAGGGAGTATCTGGCACTAAAATTGGTTTTGATATTTCCAAAGACGCTATTCAGTTGGCAGCCTCTCATTATTTTGACGATGCATTTTGGTGTGTGGCTGATTTGGCTCATTCTCCATTTGCCGGAGAGCAGTTTGATGCGATTTTGAATATTTTATCGCCATCTCATTATGAAGAGTTTGGTCGTCTCTTGAAAAAAGGTGGTGTAGTTGTCAAAGTAGTTCCCGATGCGGATTATTTAATTGAGCTTCGTCAAAAATTGTTTATGCTGGAGGAAGAAAAGCAGAGCTATGAGAACGAACCGGTAATCAAACGTTTTGAACAAGCATATCCAAATTACTTACATGAACATGTTAGATATGAAGTGTCTCTTACAGCAGAAGTTTACCGCTGGTTATTAGAAATGACGCCTTTAACGTGGGGAGCAGATGAAGGGAAACGACTGGAACTCTTGGCAGAGCCACTACCATCCATTACAGTTGCGATGTCTGTCCTTGTAGGTATAAAGTAAGCGGCAGTAAGGTCTCGTAGAATTCGTCAAAAAGGTGTTTACAAACAAATGTTATCTTGTTATACTGATATCATCATTTTGTTTCGAGTATCATTGCCATTATACAGTCATACAAAATGAATCATCCAACGTATTGATTTGCCGTGTCTATCACCGAATCTATACGTTTTTTTGTGTTTATCTGAGAAAACATGAACGAAAAATCAAGAATCATCTGTTAGTAATTTACGGTAACTGAAATCTATGCCAAAAGCTCCAAGAGGTGCAGTAATCAAAATGGCTAACACAGACATCGTTAAAATGAGTTCTCCCGCCGGAAGTCCCATAGCAAGAGGAACCCCACCAATCGCGGCTTGGACGGTAGCTTTTGGTAGATAAGCAATTAAGGTAAAAGTTTTTTCTTTCGAATCTAAGTCAGTTCCTATTAAGCTGAGCCAAGTTCCAATCATTCGAATACCTAAAGCAAAAAGAATAACAAGAATTGGTAAAAAGCCAGCAGAGAAGGCATATTGGATATTGACCGAAGCACCAACTAAAATAAACAAAAAGATTTCACCAGGAATCCATAATGTATTATATAGTTGAGATATTTTTTCAGCTTGTTCAGGAATTTGTCGATAAAGCATAATCGCCAGACTCATTACCGCCAAAATACCTGAAAAAGGGAGATTTGCGAAAGAATCTTCTATACTTACCAAGACAAAGGATAGACTTAGTAGAATTAAGACTTGAATCAATGGTTTTAAGTGAATCTTCTCGAAAAATTTAGAAAGTAAATAGCCACTTAAAAATCCAATAAGCACACCGGATAAGATGGAGAGTGGAAGACTTAAGAGATTTATTAAGTTGAATTCACCACTTTGTGACAATGAAAGGAAGGAAGAAAATAAAATAAGCGCATAAATATCATCAACAGAAGAACCCGCTAAAACTAACTGGGGGATTCCTTTTTTAGTTCCAAACTTATCATGAATAAGTGTGATCATTCTTGGAACAACAACGGCAGGGGACACCGCGCCTAGCACAGCACCTAAAATAGCAGCATCCATTAAAGATACCCCTAACAATAATGGAGCAAAAACCATGACGCCAAGAATTTCAAATGAAGCCGGCACAAAACTTAAAAGGATAGCTGGACGTCCCACTTTTTTCAAATCTTTTAAATCCAAAGACAAGCCTTATCTTGTT
>NZ_DBPA01000045.1:0-3383 GCF_002300045.1 Streptococcus sp. UBA632
TTCTTGGTTATGTGACTTTTTATAGAGCCTCTTTGTCTAGCTTTTTTTGTGTCTTCTTATGACAAGAAGATTACAGTTGTAAGGGCTTTTTGAGGAATGATACTGTGAAGGTCTTTTTTATGTTATAATGGCATTATGGAAATATTAAATACAACTGTAAGTCTATTTAGTCATGTCATTTTTATTGCTATGACCAATTCTTTGTTAAGGCAGTTATTTGACTGGTCTAAGTGGATAAAAAACACCCCTGATAATATCGGGCGCTTGAAAGTGTTTATCTTGTTTTTAAGCATTGCAATTGGCTACTTGGTTAGCAATTTTATCTTGGAAATTGTGACATTGAGTCAAACACTTTTCTTCAGCTTTCAATAAAAGCATTAAATAGAAAACTGTGATATAATTCTAGTTAATAGAATATTGAGAATGGAGTTCATTTTGGATAAGATTATTATAGAAGGTGGTCATACGCGTTTGCAAGGAGAAGTGGTCATTGAAGGGGCTAAAAATGCCGTCTTGCCACTTCTTGCAGCCACCATTTTACCAGAAGAAGGAAAGACGGTACTTACGAATGTGCCAATTCTTTCGGATGTGTTTACCATGAATCATGTGGTGCGTGGTTTGGACATTCAAGTGGATTTTGATGAAGCCACTAACACCATTGAGGTTGATGCATCAGGAAAAATTTTAGATGTTGCTCCTTACGAGTATGTGAGCAAAATGCGTGCTTCTATCGTTGTTCTGGGACCTATCTTGGCTCGTAACGGCCATGCCCAAGTATCTATGCCAGGCGGTTGCACGATTGGAAGTCGTCCGATTGACTTGCACCTAAAAGGTTTGGAGGCAATGGGAGCAACTATCACACAATCTGGCGGTGATATTACTGCGACAGTTGACGGCAAGTTGCGTGGAACCACGATTTACATGGATTTCCCATCTGTTGGAGCAACGCAAAACTTGATGATGGCAGCCACTTTGGCAGAAGGTGTGACAACCATTGAAAATGCTGCACGCGAACCAGAAATTGTTGATTTAGCCATGCTGCTAAATAAAATGGGAGCAAAGGTTAGAGGAGCAGGTACAGAAACCTTGACCATTACTGGTGTGGAAAGCCTTCGCGGTGCAGAACACGATGTGGTGCAAGACCGTATTGAAGCAGGGACTTTCATGGTCGCTGCAGCCATGACTTCAGGTAATGTTTTGGTGAAAGATGCCATTTGGGAACACAATCGTCCGTTGATTTCGAAATTGATTGAGATGGGCGTGACAGTGATTGATGAAGAAGAGGGTATCCGTGTGATTGCGGACACGCCAGCCTTAAAACCAGTGACTGTTAAAACCCTACCCCACCCTGGTTTTCCAACGGATATGCAGGCACAATTTACCGCTTTGATGGCGGTTGTGAACGGCGAATCAACCATGATTGAAACGGTTTTTGAAAATCGTTTCCAACACCTTGAAGAAATGCGCCGCATGGGCTTGCAGTCTGAGATTTTGCGTGATACAGCAATGATTCATGGAGGCAAAGAATTACAAGGAGCACCTGTCATGTCTACAGACTTGCGTGCCAGTGCTGCCTTGATTATGATTGGTATGGTGGCAAAAGGCACAACAACAGTTGGCAAATTGGTTCACCTTGACCGTGGCTACTACAAATTCCATGAAAAATTAGCAAAACTAGGAGCGCATATTAAGCGTGTAAGCGAGGACTAAATGACAACAGGTTGGAAATATGTTGCAAAACAACTAACCTTAATTCTAGTGGTGGTGATTCTTAGCGTTCTTTTTCTAGCTATCGGTTTAATGCTAGGTTACAGCGTTTTTGGAGAGGGTAAGAACCCCTTAGCCATCTTATCCCTTGATAAATGGCAGTCCATTATCGGAAAATTCACTGGAAACGGTTAGGTTAATCACATTATCAAATTCAAAGTGGATAATCGCCTTTATGCGAGTAAATGCGGTTTTCCATTTTTTTAATGGAAGGAATTATGGCGAAAAAATCAAAAACATCAAAACAGTTTAAATCCATTATTGCAGTACTAGTTGCCTTAATTGGTATCGGGACGGGTTGGGTAACCACCTCAGAATCAGGCGAGCAATCCTTGCAGCAGGTGGTTTCCTTGGTCACTGGGCAAGAAACGTCTGCCTCATCTGTCACGTCTAACCAATCCAAATCAACAGACGGTGCCCCAAGTCAAGCCTTAGCAGAAACGGTTTTAACTGATAGCGTCAAGGAACAGTTGGGCAACAAGCTTGAGTGGAATGGGGCTGGAGCTTATATTGTGAATCAAAACAAGACGTCTTTAAATGCCAAGGTATCGAGTAAGCCTTATGTCAACAACAAAACCAAAACCGTTCAAGGGCAAACGGTTCCGACGGTTGCGAATGCCTTGCTAAGCAAATCCACACGCCAATACAAGAGCCGTGAGGAAACTGGCAATGGCTCAACTTCTTGGAAACCAGCTGGCTGGCACCAATTGCAACACTTGTCAGGAACTTATCACCATGCCGTTGATCGCGGGCATTTGCTGGGCTATGCTTTGGTTGGTGGTCTAAAAGGATTTGATGCCTCAACCAGCAATCCTGCTAATGTGGCAACGCAAACAGCTTGGGCAAATGAAGCCAACTCAGAAGACTCAACAGGTCAGAATTACTATGAATCACAGGTTCGCAAGGCTTTGGATCAAAACAAACGTGTGCGTTATCGCGTGACCTTAATCTATGATGGCGACAATATTCTCTCAAGTGGTACGCATTTGGAGGCAAAATCATCAGACGGTAGTTTGGAATTTAATGTCTTTATTCCAAATGTCCAAAGCGGCCTGACTTTCAATTACTATTCTGGTGAGGTCAGTGTCAATTAGCCGTTTTTCAATCTTGTCAAATGGTTTAAAATTTGTTAGAATAAACTGTAATTGAATAGTGTCTTGTGAGAGTAGTACCCTTATGGCAGTTTAACAGGGAATGGGAGCCGTGACTGGAAGCTTCCTAGATGAAAGTTTGGCGAATTCACTCACCAAAAAAGACAAGAATTAAGGTCTGCAAGTCAGATAAAAAACGGATGGTACCGCGTGTCAACGCTCCGCTAATGGAGCTTGGCACGTTTTTCGTTTTGTGAGCAGTATTCAGAGAGGGAATGGAATGGATTTACAAGCGCAATTAGAAGAATTAAAAGAAACAACGCAAGCCAAGTTGGCTGAAATGCATGGCGATCATGCCAAAGAACTTCAAGAATTACGTGTACAAGTTCTTGGGAAAAAAGGATCATTGACAGAATTGTTGAAAGGTTTGAAAGAACTCTCACATGATATGCGTCCAGTGGTTGGAAAACAAGTCAATGAAGTCCGCGACGTCTTGACAAAAGCTTTTGAAGAACAAGCTAAAAT
>NZ_DBPA01000053.1:0-29241 GCF_002300045.1 Streptococcus sp. UBA632
AATTTATTACCTAAATCCCCTTCTTTTTTCGAAAAATATGCTATAATAAAATGTAAAACATTTTTTGGCAAAAAGCCCATAGAAAGAAGAAAATGGATTTAAGAAATTATATTGCTTCAATTGAAAATTACCCAGAAGAAGGGATTACTTTTCGTGACATTTCGCCTCTAATGGCAGATGGAAATGCGTACAGCTACGCCATCCGTGAAATTGTTCAATACGCAACAGACAAGAAAATCGATATGATTGTTGGGCCTGAGGCGCGTGGTTTTATCGTTGGTTGCCCAGTTGCTTTTGAACTTGGTATTGGTTTTGCGCCAGTACGTAAACCAGGTAAATTGCCTCGCGAAGTAATTTCAGCAGATTACGAAAAAGAATACGGAGTGGATACTTTATGTATGCACGCAGATGCCATCAAACCAGGTCAACGTGTTCTTATCGTGGATGACCTCCTTGCAACAGGTGGTACCGTTAAAGCGACCATTGAAATGGTTGAACGCCTTGGTGGCGTAGTTGCTGGTTGTGCCTTCTTGATTGAATTGGATGGTCTTAATGGTCGTAAAGCTATTGAAGGTTACGATACCAAAGTCTTGATGAACTTCCCAGGTTAATTATAGTTATTAGTTATAACTACATAAAGAATTTATATAATTGAAAACTATATCTCCATGTTTTATAATATGATTTAACATATTATAGAATGGAGATATTTTCATGCCAATAAAACTTGATCGCGAACTACCTGTATTAGACATTTTGCGCAAAGAGAATGTCTTTATTATGGACAATAAACGGGCAAATCACCAAGATATCCGCCCCATTCGTTTTTTGATTGTCAATTTAATGCCGACAAAGGAAACTACCGAGTTGCAATTATTGCGTTTATTGGCTAATACTCCCTTGCAAATCAATATTGACTTTTTGTATATGCGCAGCCATCATTCCAAAAACACAGCCAAAAGTCATCTCGAAACCTTTTACAAGACCTTTGAGGATGTGAAGGACAATTATTATGATGGCTTGATTGTGACGGGCGCCCCTGTTGAAACCCTTCGATATGAAGAGGTGGATTATTGGGAGGAGTTGTGTCAGATATTTGATTGGGCTAAAAGTCATGTGTACTCGACCTTACACCTGTGTTGGGGCGCGCAAGCAGGCTTGTATTACAAATACGGCATTCCTAAGGCACCGCTTCCACAGAAATTGTCAGGTATTTTTGCTCAGACGATTGAAGCACCGTCAAATCCTTTGGTGCGTGGCTTTGATGATGTGTTTATGGCACCCCATTCACGCCATACAGAAGTGACGCGTGCGGCGATTGAGCAGGTGGAACACCTTGAGATCGTTGCTTCAGGGAAAGAAGTCGGCGTTTCCATTGTGGCCAGTAAAGATTTGCGGGAAGTTTACAGTTTTGGGCATTTGGAGTATGATAGAGGTACTCTTGATTGGGAATACCAGCGTGATGTCAAAGCTGGAAAAGAACCCCACTTGCCGGCGCATTATTATATCAATGATGACCCTAGTCAAGCCATACCAATGCAGTGGAATTTAGCCGCAACGACTTTCTTTAGCAACTGGATTAACTATGCCGTTTACCAAGAAACCCCTTATTTATTAGAACAGTTGGGAGAATCTGCAGGTATTTAGGGCGATAAAGCCAAATAAACAATAAAGGAGATTCTCTTTTTAGAGACAGTGTCATGAGTTTTTTAGACAATTTTAAATCGGGCAATTTGGTTTTGCCAAGTGCTCTGCTATTTCATTATAAGGATATTTTTAAAAGCGCCGATGATTTTGTGATTTGGCAATTTATTTATTTGCAAAACACTACAAAAATGGAGGATTTGGCGCCTAGTCAGATAGCTGCTGCCTTAAATAAAACCGTGGCTGAGGTCAATAGTACCATTTCAGATTTGACGGCTCAGGGGCTTTTGGATATGAAAACCATTGAGCTGGGCAATGAGATTGAAGTGCTTTTTGATGCTAGCCCCGTTTTAGCCCGCTTGGATCAATTGCAAGATCAAGCTAATACAACCCCAGAAAAGCAAGCTTCTGACAATCCGATCAAAACCTTGGTTGAGGATTTTGAGCGCGAATTGGGTCGGATGCTTAGCCCCTTTGAATTGGAGGATTTGCAGCAAACCATTCGTGAGGACCAAGTGGATCCTGATTTGGTTCGGGAAGCCTTGCGTGAAGCGGTTTTCAATGGTAAAACCAACTGGAGATACATTACGGCTATTTTGCGTAATTGGCGCCGTGAGGGCATTACCACTGTGCGTCAAGTTGAGGAAAATCGCAAGGAGCGTGAAGGTGGCAAAACCAACAAAGTATTCGTATCAGATGACTTTTTGTCAGCAATGGATTTATGGAGTGACTCATGAGATTAGGTAGAGAACGTTTGCGCAAGGTCTTGGTCATTATTGGTGAGATGTATCCTGATGCACACTGTGAATTAGACTATCAAACCCCTTTTCAATTATTGGTGGCTGTGATTTTATCAGCACAGACAACAGATAAATCGGTCAATAAGGTAACCCCTCAGTTGTGGCAACATTACCCCACTATCGCGGATTTGGCTGCGGCAAATGTGGTCGATGTTGAAAATGATTTGAGAACGATTGGGCTCTATAAAAACAAGGCTCGTAATATTGTAAAAACGGCGCGAGCTGTTTTGCAGGATTTTGACGGCGTGGTACCTAAGACGCACAAGGAACTAGAAAGCCTGCCGGGAGTGGGGCGCAAGACTGCCAATGTTGTTTTGGCAGAGATTTACAAAGTGCCTTCCATTGCCGTAGATACCCATGTTTCTCGTGTTGCTAAGCGCCTTAATATCTCAGCACAAGACGCGAGTGTAACTGAAATTGAGCATGATTTGATGAAGAAAATTCCTAAAAGGGATTGGATTGTGACACATCATCGCTTGATTTTCTTTGGGCGTTACTTTTGCCTAGCCAAAAATCCTAAGTGTGCGATTTGCCCAGTCCAAAGTTACTGCAAATACTACAAGGATCATGTTAAAAATACCAAGTAAAAAGCTGATATTCAGCTTTTTTATATTGCCATCGCTTTTTGTAAGCCGGGTGCCTTTTTGATATAATAATGTGGTGAATGAAGATTTAGAAGGAAGACTTATGCAGACAGTATTATCACAACGTTTGGCGGCTGTGGCAGAATTTGTACCGCAGGGCGCACGTTTATTAGATGTGGGAAGTGACCATGCCTACTTGCCCATTGCTTTGATTGAAGACAATACCATTTCCTTTGCTCTTGCTGGTGAAGTGGTCAAGGGACCTTATGAATCAGCCCTTCATAATGTGGCTAACGCTGGCTTGAATGACAAGATAGCTGTTCGTTTGGCCAATGGTTTGGCAGCATTTGAGCCAGAAGATAAGGTGGATGTTATTACGATTTGTGGCATGGGTGGTGGCCTGATTGCGGAGATTTTAGCAGCAGGAAAAGCAAAATTAGCTAGCGTTGAACGCTTGATTTTACAACCCAATAACCGTGAAGATGAATTGCGTGCCTGGTTGATGACCAATGGATTTAAATTGGTTGCTGAACACATCATGACCGAAAACGATAAGTATTACGAAATTATGGTAGTCGAACACGGTCACATGCATTTATCAGCCGAAGATTTGCGCTTTGGACCATTTCTTATGCAAGCCAAATCGCCTGTTTTTTGTGCTCGCTGGGAACGTGAACTGGCCAAACTGGAACTGGCTTTGTCTCATATTCCTGAAAATCGTGTGGCTGACCGCACTGCTATGATTCAAAAAATAGATGCCATTAAGGAGGTTATCCATGAAAGCAAGTGATCTTATTGCCCGTTACGAAGCCTATTGCCCGCAAGCATTATCTATGGAGGGTGACATTTCAGGCTTGCAAATAGGGACCTTGGACAAGGATATCAACCGCGTGATGGTAGCTCTCGATGTCCGTGAAACAACAGTTGCGGAAGCTATTGCTAAAAATGTGGATTTGATCATTGTCAAACACGCTCCTATTTTTAAACCACTTAAAGATTTGGTGGCAACAGCTCAAAACCAGATTTACTTGGATTTAATCAAACACGACATCGCTGTTTACGTCAGTCATACCAATATTGATATTGTGCCAGATGGATTAAATGATTGGTTTTGCGAACGTTTGGGGATTACAAATACAGAAATATTGATTCCGACCAAAGACGGGTATGGTATCGGGCGCATTGGCACGATTAAAGAGCAGGCTTTTTCAGATTTTGCCTTGACTGTGAAGGAGGCCTTTCACTTGGATAGTGTGCGTTTGGTGGCTTATGGCAATCAGGACCAGCTGATTAACCGTGTGGCTGTTTGCGGTGGCAGTGGTCAAAGTTTTTACCACGATGCTTTAGCCAAAGGGGCACAAGTTTACATCACAGGCGATATTTATTATCACACTGCACAAGAAATGATTACCAATGGTTTGATGGCTATTGACCCAGGTCACCACATCGAAGTGTTATTTATTGAAAAAGTCATCGAAAAATGCGAAACTTGGAAAGCTGAGCAAGACTGGGATGTCACATTTATCGCCAGTCAAGCCCCAACGAATCCGTTTTACCATTTGTAAATGTGAAGGACAAGTAAGGTAAGTCCAGTGTAAAATCTAGAAACTTAGTGACGGCATTTGAAAAAAATGATAGAATAGGATTGAATAATTAATGTAAGAGGGAGACCTAGTATGAAAGGTATTATTCTAGCAGGAGGTTCAGGGACTCGTTTGTACCCTTTGACTCGTGCAGCTTCAAAACAACTTATGCCAGTGTATGATAAACCAATGATTTATTACCCCCTATCTACACTGATGTTGGCAGGGATTCGTGATATCCTAATCATTTCAACGCCAACAGATATCCATCGTTTTGAAGAATTACTTGGTGATGGTTCAGAATTCGGTATTTCATTGACTTATGCTGTGCAACCAAGTCCAGATGGTTTGGCTCAAGCCTTTATCATCGGTGAAGAATTTATCGGTGATGACAATGTTGCTCTTATCTTGGGTGACAACATCTACCATGGACCAGGACTTAGCAAAATGCTTCAAAAAGCAGCCAGCAAGGAAAAAGGTGCTACTGTCTTTGGTTACCAAGTAAAAGATCCAGAACGTTTTGGTGTGGTTGAATTTGATGAAAACCGAAATGCTATTTCAATCGAGGAAAAACCAGAACATCCGAAATCTCACTATGCTGTCACAGGTCTTTATTTCTATGACAATGACGTGGTTGAGATTGCTAAAAACATCAAACCAAGTGCGCGTGGCGAACTTGAAATCACAGATGTTAACAAAGTTTACCTTGAACGTGGCGACCTTTCTGTTGAAGTGATGGAACGTGGCTTTGCTTGGCTTGATACAGGAACACACGAAAGCCTTTTGGAAGCAGCCCAATACATTGAAACCGTGCAACGTATGCAAAACCTTCAAGTTGCTAACTTGGAAGAAATTGCTTACCGTATGGGTTACATCACAAGGGAAGATGTGCACAATCTCGCACAACCATTGAAGAAAAACGAATACGGTAAATACTTGCTTCGTTTGATTGGAGAAGAATAATGACAGAACAATTTTTTGGTAAAGCTTTAGCTGCACGTCCCATCGAAGCCATCCCAGGAATGATTGAATTTGATATTCCTGTGCATGGCGACAACCGTGGTTGGTTCAAAGAAAACTTCCAAAAAGAAAAAATGGTACCGCTTGGTTTTCCAGAATCATTCTTTGCAGAAGGCAAATTGCAAAATAATGTCAGCTTTTCACATAAAAATGTTTTGCGTGGGCTTCATGCAGAACCATGGGATAAATACATCTCAGTAGCTGATGAAGGAAAAGTCCTTGGTTCATGGGTTGACTTGCGTGAAGGCGACAGCTTTGGTCATGTGTATCAAACCGTTATCGATGCTTCAAAAGGGATTTTCGTTCCTCGCGGCGTTGCCAATGGTTTCCAAGTCTTGTCTGATAAAGTGTCATACAGCTACTTGGTTAATGACTACTGGGCTTTAGAATTAAAACCTAAATATGCCTTTGTTAACTACGCCGACCCAACTTTGGGCATCAAATGGGAAAACTTGGAAGAAGCGGAAGTGTCTGAAGCAGACAAAAACCACCCATTATTAAAAGACGTTAAACCACTAAGCAAAGACGATTTGTAATACCAAATAAAAATAAATCAGAAAGGAATGTTCCGTTTTTTAAAAACAGAACACGGGACTAAATCTCTGAGAAAAGATGTTCTATTTTCTACGAGATTTTGCACAAGCAAAATGTCCCTTTGTATCTTAAATTATGTCAGAATACAAAAATATCATCGTAACTGGTGGCGCTGGGTTCATCGGTTCAAATTTCGTACATTATGTTTATAATAATCATCCAGACGTTCATGTGACAGTCCTTGACAAACTCACTTACGCTGGTAACCGTGCTAACCTAGAAGAAATTCTAGGTGATCGTGTTGAATTGGTTGTTGGCGATATTGCCGATGCTGAATTGGTGGATAAATTAGCAGCAAAAGCGGATGCTATTGTTCACTATGCGGCTGAAAGCCACAACGATAACTCATTGAAGGACCCAAGCCCATTTATCCACACTAACTTTGTTGGAACGTACACTTTGTTGGAAGCTGCTCGTAAATATGATATTCGTTTCCACCATGTATCAACAGATGAAGTGTACGGTGACCTTCCTCTTCGTGAAGACCTTCCAGGACATGGTGAAGGTCCAGGTGAAAAATTCACAGCAGAAACAAACTACAACCCAAGTTCACCTTACTCATCAACCAAAGCTGCTTCAGATTTGATTGTTAAAGCTTGGGTACGTTCTTTCGGTGTGAAAGCAACTATTTCTAACTGTTCAAACAACTACGGACCATACCAACACATCGAAAAATTCATTCCACGTCAAATCACGAACATCTTGTCAGGTATTCGACCAAAACTTTACGGTGATGGTAAAAACGTTCGTGATTGGATTCACACCAACGACCATTCGACTGGTGTTTGGGCTATCTTGACTAAAGGACGTATCGGTGAAACTTACCTTATCGGTGCTGATGGTGAAAAGAATAACAAAGAAGTTCTTGAACTTATCCTTGAAAAAATGGGTCAACCAAAAGACGCTTACGACCACGTTACAGACCGTGCAGGTCACGACCTTCGTTACGCGATTGACTCAACAAAACTTCGTGAAGAACTTGGATGGGAACCACAATTCACAAACTTTGAAGAAGGACTTGAAGACACGATCAAATGGTACACTGACCATGAAGATTGGTGGAAAGCAGAAAAAGACGCTGTTGAAGCGAAATACGCTAAAATGCAACAAGTCATCAAATAATCACAGTCTAGCATCCTATCACACTGTTGGTAGGGTGTTTTTTGCGTTTGACAAGATGAGAATATCAGAAAATACGCCAAACATGAGAGGAAATCACAATGACTAAACTAGCCACCATTTGTTACATTGACAATGGCCAAGCCTTGTTATTATTGCATCGAAATAAAAAGCCAAACGACGTCCATCACGGGAAATGGATTTCAGTAGGTGGAAAATTGGAAGCGGGTGAAACGCCTGATGAGTGTGCCAAACGTGAGATTTTTGAGGAAACGCATTTAACGGTTAAAAAAATGGATTTCAAAGGTGTGATTACGTTTCCAGAATTCACCCCAGGTCATGACTGGTACACTTATGTCTTTAAGGTCACTGATTTTGAGGGAGAATTGATTTCAGATGAGGAATCAAAAGAGGGTACTTTAGAATGGGTACCTTATGATAAAGTGCTCTCAAAACCAACTTGGGAAGGGGATTATGAGATGTTCAAATGGATTTTGGATGATGTGCCCTTCTTTTCAGCAAAATTTGTCTATAACGACCAGCAAGAATTGGTTGATAAAGAGGTTATTTTTTACGACTGAGCTACTTTGCTTAAATGTGGTTATTTTGCTCAAAAATGCTATAATGGTGTCTAAGTAGGATTATAGTGGTTTGGAAAGGAATACGTTATGCATCAGCAAGATGAAAAGAAATTTTCAGATTCTTGGTTTTTTAAGTGGTTTTTAGACAATCAAGCTGTGGTTGCTGTTTTAGTCACTTTCTTGGTGTTTTTGACCATTTATCTCTTTACCAAGATTTCATTTTTATTTACAACCTTAGTCTCAGTGGTTGCTGTAATCATGCTGCCTTTGGTTATTTCAGGCCTTCTTTATTACCTCATTAAGCCACTGGTGAGCTTCATTGAACGGCGCGGTGTCAATCGTACGGTGTCGATTTTCATTGTCTTTGCCATTATTGCAGCCCTTTTGGTTTGGGCGGTAGCCAGCTTCATTCCGATGATTGAAACTCAGCTGACTTCTTTTGTCGAAAATCTCCCAAATTATGTGAGAAGCATCAACCATGAAGTCAATAAATTATTGGATAGCCCTTGGTTACTGGCTTATCAAAAAGAATTGAGTGATATGGTGTCTAATATTGGAACCAAAGCCGTTGATTATGCAGAAAGTTTTTCTAGAAATGCCATTGATTTGGCATCTACTTTTGCAGGCACCTTTGCCCGTGTGACCGTAGCAATTATCATGTCACCGTTCATTTTGTTTTACTTTCTACGTGACAGTAGCAAGATGAAGGAAGCTTTGATTCAAGCCCTTCCTACCAGAACACGTCAACCAATTTCGCGTGTTTTGGGAGACATTAACAAACAATTGGCTGGTTACGTTCAAGGTCAGGTAACCGTTGCTATTGTGGTTGGGATTATGTTTGCCGTCTTTTTTAACATCATAGGCATTCGCTACGCAGCGACCTTTGGGATTTTGGCAGGCTTTTTGAACATGGTTCCTTATTTGGGAAGTTTTCTAGCCATGGTTCCTGTTGTGATTATGGGAATTGTGCAAGGACCGATTATGTTAGTCAAGGTTCTGATTGTGTTTGCAATTGAGCAGACTATTGAAGGGCGTTTTGTATCCCCATTGGTTTTGGGTAGCCGCTTGAACATTCACCCCATCACCATTATGTTTATTTTGTTGACGGCTGGAGCCCTGTTTGGCGTGTGGGGCGTCTTTTTAGGGGTGCCATTGTACGCTTCGGCTAAAGTTATTGTGACCGAAATTTTTGCGTGGTACAAGCGTGTCAGTGGTTTGTACGAAGAATTGAAGGAAGAAGAAGGAGGACAAGTAGCCGAACATGCTGAATAGTGAAAAAATGGTAGTGTCCATCCAAAATCAAGATTTGGAGCATGCCAATAAATATTTCAAAAAAGCTTTAAAGGAAGATGACGATGAGGCATTGCTTGAGTTAGCGGAATATCTTGAAAGCATTGGTTTTTTAAATCAAGCAAAAACCATCTATGAAAAAGAGCGTGCGTCTTTCCCTGAGGTCAATATCAATCTCGCACAGATTGCGGCTGAGGATGGTGATATTGAGGCAGCTTTTACTTATTTGGATGCCATTTCACCTGATAGTGACGCTTATTTGTCGGCTTTATTGGTGATGGCGGACATTTACGATATGGAAGGTTTGGCGGATGTGGCGCGTGAAAAACTCTTGTTAGCCTCTCAAATCAGCGACGATCCTTTGGTGACTTTTGGATTAGCAGAAATCGAAATGGAATTGGGTCATTTTTCAGAAGCCATCAAGGAATATGCCAAATTGGATAACCGCGATGTCCTAGAAATGACAGGTATTTCAACCTACCAACGCATCGGTAAAGCTTATGCTAGCCTTGGTAAATTTGAAGCAGCCGTTGAATTTTTGGAAAAAGCCATTGAAATCGAATACGACGATGAAACGGTCTTTGAATTGGCAACCATTTTGTATGACCAAGACGAATTCCAAAAAGCCAATACCTACTTCAAACAATTGGACACCATGGACCCTGATTTTCAAGGGTATGAATACGTTTATGCCCTTTCCTTGCACGAAGAAAACAAGACTGAAGAAGCCTTGCGTATGGCACAAAAAGGAATCAGCAAAAATGCGTTTGATGATCGCTTGTTGTTATTAGCCTCACAATTAGCTTATGAATTGCACGATGCTGCTCAATCCGAAAGTTATTTGCTCAGTGCTAAAGAGGTCGCAGAAGACGAAGAAGAAGTCTTGATGCGTTTGACCAATTTGTATTTAGAGGAAGAACGCTATGAAGACGTCATCGCCTTTGCCAAAGAGCCCATTGATAATGTGTTGACCAAATGGAATATCGCCAAAGCCTATCAAGGTCTAGAAGCTGACAAAAAAGCCTTGGCCTTGTACAATGACTTGGCTGCAGATTTGGGCGAAAACCCAGAATTCTTGCATGATTATGCCTACATTTTGCGAGAATTTGGGCAAAAAGAGCATGCGCATCAAGTGGCTAAACATTATCTGACCTTGGTTCCTGATGATGTCAATATGGTGGAATTTTTACATGAAGATGAATTTTAGAGATTTGCTGATTAGCAATCTGATTACGGTTATCACGATTTTTATTTTATTGATGTTCTTTGACCAAAGCGGCGAACCCGTGCGCAATATTATCCTTGTGTTTGCTGGCTTTGTAGTGATGACTATTTACGATTTTATCAGAACAAGGCAAAAGTAGCCCAAACCAGTGACTCTTTGTCTCTTTTAATCGGTGGTGAAGAGTCCTTTTGTTTTTATGTTAAAAGAAAAATTTCACAAGTATTTATTCACAAAGTCTGTCAAAAACTATGATATAATTGACTTATATTTGTGAAATATCGAAAAAATATTATAAAATAAAAGAGATGGGGGAGCTAATGAGCGAGAATAAGCAATATGGGGCAGACTTGATTGTTGATAGCCTTATTAATCATGATGTGGAGTATATTTTCGGAATTCCTGGAGCTAAGATTGACCGTGTCTTTGACACGCTGGAGGATAAGGGACCGAAATTGATTGTGGCGCGTCATGAGCAAAATGCTGCTTTTATGGCGCAAGGTATTGGACGCATGACAGGTAATCCTGGTGTGGTCATTACCACCAGCGGTCCAGGGGTTTCCAATTTAGCGACGGGCTTAGTAACGGCAACAGATGAGGGCGACCCTGTTTTGGCTATTTCTGGGCAAGTGAAACGTTCTGATTTGTTGAAACGCTCGCACCAATCCATGAAAAACGTTGCCATGATGGAGCCTGTCACCAAATATGCTGTGGAAGTCAATGACCCAAATACTTTGTCAGAAACCATCGCCAACGCCTATCGTGAAGCAAAATCAGGCAAACCTGGAGCTAGTTTTGTATCTATTCCACAAGATGTGACCGATAGTTTGGTGTCTGTCAAAGCCATCAAGCCACTTACTGACCCTAAATTGGGTTCTGCTTCCGTGGATGACATCAATTATTTGGCACAAGCCATTCGCAATGCGCAACTACCTGTTCTTTTGTTGGGAAATGGTGCCTCAACGAGCAAGGTAACGCAAGCCATTCGTCAATTGTTGACTGCTGTCAAATTGCCAGTTGTTGAAACGTTCCAAGGCGCAGGAATTGTTTCGCGTGAACTAGAAGAAGATACCTTCTTTGGCCGTGTCGGTCTTTTCCGCAACCAACCAGGTGATATGTTGCTCAAAAAAGCGGATTTGGTGATTGCTATTGGCTATGACCCAATCGAATACGAGGCACGCAACTGGAATGCTGAAATTTCAGCTCGCATCATTGTGATTGACGTAGCTCAGGCTGAAATTGACACTTATTTCCAACCTGAGCGTGAATTGATTGGTGATATTGCTGATACGATTCAACTCTTGTTGCCAGCCATCAACGGTTATTCCTTGCCAAAAACATCGGTGGCTTACCTGCAAAACCTTAAGAAAAACGTTGTCGAAGATGTGAAATTTGACCGAAAAACAAAAGACGGTTTGGTGCACCCACTAGATGTTATTGATGTTTTGCAAGACAACACCACAGATGACATGACCGTAACTGTTGACGTGGGAAGTCACTACATTTGGACGGCGCGTTATTTCAAATCTTATGAGCCGCGTCACCTGCTCTTTTCAAATGGGATGCAGACACTGGGAGTTGCTTTGCCATGGGCTATTTCAGCGGCCCTGATACGCCCTAACACCACGATTATTTCAATATCAGGCGACGGAGGTTTCCTCTTTTCTGCCCAAGAATTAGAAACGGCTGTGCGCTTCCAATTGCCGATCATTCATTTGATTTGGAATGATGGCAAATACAACATGGTTGAATTCCAAGAAGAAATGAAATACGGGCGTTCTTCTGGCGTTGATTTTGGTCCGGTTGATTTTGTCAAATACGCTGAAAGTTTCGGTGCCAAAGGTTATCGTGTTGACGGCAAAGAATCCTTTGAACAGACCTTAAAACAAGTCTTGGAAGAAGTCAAACACGGTCCGATTTTGATTGATATTCCTATTGATTATAAGGACAATATCAAGCTAGGTGAAACCATTTTGCCGGATGAATTTTATTGATAAACGGTAAGGATGTTAGGAAAGAAAGTGAAGTAAAATGTCAGACGTTATTAAACTATTTCAATACAATACCTTAAGTGCTTTGATGGCGGGGCTTTACGGTGGAACAATGACCATCGGCGAGCTTTTGCAGCACGGTGATTTGGGAATTGGAACGCTGGATTCGATTGATGGTGAGTTGATTATTCTTGATGGTAAGGCCTATCAAGCCAAAGGTTCTAACGGCAAAGCAGAAGTGGTAGAGGTTTCTGATGATGTGACCGTTCCCTATGCTGCTGTCGTTTTTCATCAAGCAGAAGTGATTTTTAAACAACGCTTTGAAATGACCGATACCGAGCTCAAAAGACGCATCGAGTCTTATTATGACGGGCAAAACCTCTTCCGTTCCATTAAAATCAAAGGGAATTTTTCAAAAATGCACGTTCGCATGATTCCAAAATCAGCTCCTAATATTAAGTTTGCAGACGTTGCCACAAGACAACCAGAGTACACCTGTGAGAACATTTCAGGAACGATTGTAGGGATTTGGACCCCAGAGATGTTCCACGGCGTTAGTGTGGCAGGCTACCACTTGCATTTTATCTCTGATGATTTGACCTTTGGCGGCCACATCATGGACTTTACCATCACAGAAGGCATTGTCGAAGTTGGCCCCGTTGACCAATTAGACCAACGCTTCCCAGTTCAAGACCGAAAATACCTCTTTGCAACCTTCAATATTGATGATTTGAAAGAAGATATTGAAAAAAGTGAGTGAGCTTTATATATGATTTATAGCATTACCTTTACCCATTTGGGTAGAAGGTAGTGCTCTTTTTTATTTCTTATCAAGTGGGAAAAAGTGTCATCGTTTAATACTTTTCCCAACCTCACTGACTAAGTTTCAGAATGCCTGAAATCTATTGTTTTCCCGTATTGATGTTGATAAAATAACCAATGTAAACGATAACAAAAGGAGAAAACATTATGTCAGTAGTATTAGCAAGAATCGATCAACGTCTTATTCACGGTATTGTCGTCACACAGTGGGCAGGATTTACCAAGGCCAAACGCCTTATGGTTGTCGATGATGATATTAGCAAAGATGAAGTTCAAAAGGCAGCTATGAGAATGAGTAAGCCAGCAGGAACAGGAATGTCTATCATCGATACAAACACAGCCATTACTAATTTTGCAGCAGGAAAATACGACAGTCACAACGTTTTTCTAATTGTCCGCCACCCTCAAACATTAGTTGACTTAGCTAAAGGAGGCGTAGCTATTCCTAAAGTTAATATCGGAATCATT
Source organism: Streptococcus sp. UBA632 (assembly GCF_002300045.1). Classification (NCBI taxonomy): domain Bacteria; kingdom Bacillati; phylum Bacillota; class Bacilli; order Lactobacillales; family Streptococcaceae; genus Streptococcus; species Streptococcus sp. UBA632. The sequence continues at coordinate 13,719 of NZ_DBPA01000053.1, forward strand.
TTTGATGGTCCTGGTAAGCAAACTGTTAAAAAGATGGTTTCAGTCAATGAGGAAGAAATCAGTGCTTTGAAAGAATTGGAAAATCTTGGCGTGGAAGTAACCTTCCATTTTGTTCCAAATGATGTTGAAGAACCAATGAGTAGCTACATTAATTGAGGTAGATCACTATGGATATTATTCAAGGCATTTTAATTATTTTACTATCATTTTGGGTCGTTTTGGATCAACAAGGGCTAGTCGTTGTGACTTGGTTTCCTATCATGGTGTCATTGTTTGTTGGTCTTATTATGGGCGATATGGAAACAGCCATGGTTATTGGTGGAACCTTCCAATTAATGTCGTTAGGTGTCGCAAATATTGGAGGCTCATCGGTTCCAAACTGGGGGTTGGCAGCATTGGTTGGTGGTTATGTCGCTATAAAGAGTACTAACAATATTGAAGATGCCAAAGCTGTTGCTCTGGCAGTAGGGGTTCCTGTTGGTATGTTAGGCATTCAACTAGATGTACTAGCTAAAATCCTAAATACTTATGTTGCACACTGGGCACAAAAGGCAGCAAATGCCAAACAATTTGATAAAATGAATCGCATCCTTTGGCTTGGTCCTCTTATTTTTGGGCTATCAATGGCGATTCCAACAGCTTTATGTGTATTGTTCGGTGAACAAATTGTTACGTTAATCTTGAATTATGTCCCTGATTGGGTGACAACTGGCCTAACGGTTGCTGGTAATATGCTTCCTGTTGTAGGGATTGCGTTGTTGTTACAAGTGATGCCAGCTAAAAAATACCTATCCCTATTGTTGATTGGATTTGTCTTAACGGCTTATCTTAGCCTACCAATTGTAGGGGTTTCTATCATTGGACTAGCTTTAGCTTATTACTACTTTACAACCACGACTCAAAAAGTCGCTACAACTAGTGCTAATACTGTAGAAGATATGGGAGATGATTTTGATGAGTAAGCAAAAAGATACCGTAACCACTAAAGACATTAATAAAGCAGCCTTTAGATACATGTTTATGGCTTGTAACACCTTCAATTATGAAACACAACAAGGACCAGCAGTTGTATTTGGATTAAATAAATTACTACGAAAAATTTACCCTGATGATAATGAATACCTAGCCTCTTTGAATAATCATTTTAAATATTTCAATACCACAACTTGGATGGCTAATATTTTGCTGGGGGCAAGTGTGGCAATGGAAGAAAAAGATGGGGCGGCTGCTCATGATGCGGTTCAAAGTTTTAAAACAGGGATGATGGGGCCTTTGGCAGGTATTGGTGATACCCTTGTTTGGGTTCTTTATCTAACCATCATTGGTTCTATATCTGCTTATATGGGACTAGAGGGAAATCCGACAGGAGCAATTGTCTGGCTTTTACTCAATCTGCTTTTCTTGTTATTCCGTTTTAAATTGTTTAACATCGGTTACAAATCAGGGATTAAGCTAGTAACAGCTTTAGGTGAACGCCTTAGTGTCTTTACAGAGGCAGCTTCCATCATGGGACTGACTGTTATTGGTGCCTTGGTAGCCTCTGTTGTCAAAATCGACGTTGCTACTGTTTTTAAAACAGGAGAAGTTTCCCTACCTTTACAAACAGAAGTGCTAGATAAAATCATGCCTTCGTTACTACCTGCTTTATTAACCGTAGCTGTCTATAAATTGATTGCAAGTAAAAAAGTATCTGTTATCCAAATTATTTTTGGTATTATTATCCTCTCAATTATATTATCTTATTTTGGAATTTTGAAAGCGTAGGTTATATATGGTTAAAGTTATTATTGCAAGTCATCATAAGTTAGCAGATGGTATGGGAGATACGTTAAAGTATCTCGTACCTTCTTTGACAGATATTGAAACCATCAGTGCTTATCTTGACAATGAGCCGATTGATTCGGCTGTTGAAGCAGCTTTAGGCCGTTGCCAAGATACAGAAGATGTTGTGGTTTTCACAGATTTATTAGGCGGTTCTGTCAATCAAGAATTTGTTAGACAATTAAAACCCAATGTTCACGTCATTGCAGGGATGAATTTACCTATTATCATGACTTTGTTGTTACAATTGGAAAATCAACCACTATCTGAAGAATTGATTACACAGAGTATTGAAGAGGCTAAAAATCAGATTATCTATGTGAATCAGTTTTTAAAAGAATCAGTTGATGATTTAGATGAAGATGAATTGTAAGTAGGATATAAAGGAAGAGCGTCATGGAGAAAGATTGGTGGAAACATAGCGTGGTCTATCAAGTGTACCCGCAAAGTTTTAAAGATAGCAATGCAGATGGTATTGGTGATTTAAAAGGAATAATCGAAAAACTTCCTTACTTAGCGACCCTTGGTATTGATGTCATCTGGTTAAATCCAATTTATGAGTCACCAGGAGTAGATAACGGGTATGACATTAGCGATTATTATAAGATTGATCCTAAATATGGGCAATTAGATGATTTAAAAACGTTATTGGAAGAAGCCCACAAAATAGGTATAAAGGTCATATTGGATTTAGTGGTTAATCACACTAGTGATAAGCACCGCTGGTTTGAAGAGTCTAAAAAAAGCCAAGACAATCCGTATTCAGACTATTATATTTGGAAAGATCCAAAGCCAGATGGCAGTGAGCCGACCAATTGGGGATCCACTTTTGGAGGTTCAGCTTGGGAATATGTTCCAGAAAGAAACCAGTATTACTTACATTGTTTTGCCAAGGAACAACCCGATTTAAATTGGGATAATCCAAAATTGCGTGAAGAGATTTTTCAGATGATAGATTGGTGGTTCCAATTTGGAATCGATGGGTTTAGGGTGGATGTGATTACGTTAATCAGTAAAGATCTAAACTATCCAGATGCCCCAGAATCTCTCCCTTATACTAAATCTTATTATATCGGTGCTTCAAATGGTCCTAGAGTTCATGAGTATTTGCACGAATTGAACGAAAAAGTATTAAAACGTTATGATGTGATGACCGTAGGTGAAGCGCCTAATACCAATGCTGATCAAGCCCTTCGTTACACCAAACCTGAAAATGAAGAGTTAAATATGGTGTTCCATTTTGACCATATGCATCTAGACTACGGTCGTTATGGCAAATTCTCTGATGTTCGTTTTAAATTAAGTGAATTAAAGAGAGTATTATCAGAGTGGCAAGATAAGTTAGCTGAAGGCTGGAATAGCTTATATTGGAGTAACCATGACCAACCTAGAGCTGTAACGCGTTTTGGTGACGACGGTGTATATCGTGTTGAATCTGCAAAAATGCTGGCTACTTTATTACATATGATGAAAGGGACTCCTTACATTTTTCAGGGAGAAGAGTTAGGTATGAAAAATGTTCCTTTTGAAAAAGTGGAAGACTATCAAGATATTGAGACGCAATATTTCTTGCAATTGATGAAAGAAAAAGGAGAGCCTGAAAGTTATATTAAAGAGTCGATGTATCTCAAATCAAGAGACAATGCTCGAACCCCTTTCCCTTGGAATGGGGATGCCAACGATGGCTATGGTTTTTCACCATCAAAACCTTGGATTGCTTATTCTAGCGATAATCAATTTATTAATGCTGAGTCAGCTTTAGAAGATGAAGGATCTGTTTTCTATTACTATAAACAACTAATTGCTTTGCGACATCAATTACCAATTATCGTTCACGGAGATTATGAACTAATTAATGAAAGCGATAGTAATGTGTATTCTTATTTGAGAACATACGAAAATCAGACGCTTCTTGTTGTGTGTTCTTTTGCTGATAAGCCGACTTATGTTGATCTTCCAAAAGAGTTGCTGGAACGCTCAGGGCGTTGTTTAATCCATAATTACCCCAAAGAGCCATCGTCATTAAATGTTAAACAAGAACTCCAACCTTATGAAGCTTTTGTCTATTTATTTGATTAATGAAATAAATACCTAAAGGGATAATGCGATGAGCATTGTCTTTTTTGGTATCGAAAATTTTTAGCAAATAGTATACAATATTGTTATATCAGTCGTTATGATTAAGCATGAAAGCATCAGTTTGTGGAGGGTTAGTCTTGAATTTTGAACAGTTAGTTGGGTTGCATTTCGATCACTTGTCGGAGTCTGAAAAGGATTTAGCAAGGTATATCATAGCTCATCAAGAGGATATTGCAGAATTAACGTTGATAGAATTAGGGCAAAAAGTTCTAATGTCTAAAAGTACGGTTTTAAGATTTGCCAAAAAACTAGGGTTCAGTGGTTATTCGGAAATGAAGTATTTTATTCAGTCTTCCCTTGCCGCACAAGTTATCCCATCGGACCAAGATGTGATTGATAGACTATTAGGCGATATTCATAATACTATCAAGTTAATGGAAAATATTGACCTTGATAAAATGTTTTCTATGCTTCATAAGGCGTGTAATGTTATTATTTACGCAACAGGGTTCACTCAGAGTAATTTTGCGAGAGAATTTTCAAATGAACTGTTCTTGTACAAAAGACCCAATTTTTTACTCTCTGGGGAAACCAATTTTTCTGCCATTTCCGATAATCTGACTGAAAATGACTTTGTTATTATTATTTCACTAAGTGGTAATACCTTGTCTATCCAAGAAACCTTGAAGAAGTTAGTTTTAAAACAGATACCCGTCTTGAGTGTTACGGCATTTGGGGATAGCTTTTTAAGACAGCATTCGACCTATCAATTGTATTATGAAGTGAGTGATTTAGAAGTTGATTTTGAAGATAGCAAATCCATGTCTGGGCTCTATGTTGTTTTGATTTTAATGGCTCGGATGTACAACCTATACCGATTGCAACACCTCAATGAGTGATGTTAATCAGATTTTAATAACGATTTTTGCAGACTTTTTCTCGATCTCCCCAACATGGTGTTGATTTTTGCGTATATTTATACTAAAATAGAGTTCGTTGTGTAGTTCACTTTGTCTGTGATGGTAAGGGCTATCACTTGGTAAGGCTATATTAGAATAAGATTGGGTATCGTTGGTAAAAAGAGCAAGCATCCCAACGGACATAGTTTGCAAAGGAAAAAGACCAACGAGTTTATTTTTTACATAGGAGAGTGTATGGATATCTTTCGAAAAGCTCCCATGACTCAAAAGAAATCGCATCTACAGCGCCACCTTGGATTATCAGAATTGATTTTTCTAGGTGTTGGGTCAATTGTGGGGACTGGAATTTTCACGATAACAGGAACGAGTGCAGCAGAGTATGCTGGTCCTGCTATCACCATTTCTATTATTATTGCCGCTATTTGTGTGACAATGTCAGCATTGTTCTTTGCTGAATTTTCATCTCGACTTCCTCATTCAGGTGGCGTCTATCGCTATATTTATACAGTTTTTGGTGAATATCCTGCTTGGATTGCTGGATGGTTTATGATTATTGAATTCCTCGGTGCTATTTCAACGGCAGCATCTGGTTGGGGAGAATATTTCAAAGCCTTCCTGCAAACCTTTGGTATCTCGTTGCCAAAGGCTTTGAGTGGCCCATTTAACCCTGCAAATGGTACTTACATTGATATTGTTCCTGTCTTGTTGCTGCTTTTTGTGACCATTTTGGTACTTAGAGGGTCTAAGACAGCGCTTCGTTTTAATTCTGTTTTGGTTGTTTGTAAAATAGCGGTGCTGATTTTGTTCATCGCTTTGGGCTTGACAGCCATCAATGTGGATAACTGGAGCAATTTTGCCCCGTATGGTTTTGGTCAACTTTATGGCGGTAAAACGGGTATTATGGCAGGAGCGACACTCATGTTCTTTGCTTTTCTTGGTTTTGAGTCCATTTGTATGGCGGCTGATGAAACCAAAGACCCACAAAAGAAAGTTCCTCAAGGGATTTTCATTTCAATCGGTTTGGTAACTTTGCTTTATGTTCTATTTACTTTAGTCTTGACAGGAACGGTGAACTACACCAAACTCAATATTACTGACGTAGTACCGTTTGTGCTTCGTAGCATCGGTTTCCCACTGGCAGGGAATTTCGTGTCAGTTGTAGTTATTTTGACCTTGGTAACTGTCTGCATTTCAATGATGTATGCCTTGTCACGTATTATTTACAACATTAGTTGTGATGGTTTGTTGCCAGTGCAATTCCAAAAAGTATCAGCTACAAGCAAGGTGCCAAATAATGCGACTATTTTCGTGGGTATTGTTACCATGATTTTTGCAGGTATTTTACCGATAGAACTTCTCGCTTTATTGGTTAATATCGTTACTTTAGCTTACTTGATTTTGTTGGCTTTAGGTGTGATTCAATTGCGCCGCGTACACGGAGAGCCAAAAGAAGGTGAATTTAGAACACCATTTGTACCTGTTCTACCAATTCTATCTATTATCATCTGTTTGTCATTGATGACTCAATGTGGCACAGAAGCATGGATTGGATTTTTCATTTCATTTGTTCTTGGTACAATTATTTACTTTGTCTATGGCTACCGCCATTCTAAAATTGGCAACGGTCAAGTAGATGATTAACAATCTCAGATAAAATATCCCTCCTAGGTCACCTAGGAGGGATATTTTATGTTTATGGCAAACGCATGCTATTGATTTTTTCTTCTGTTGGTGTGACGCGTAGGGTCTTTTGACCTGTGTAAGTCACAAAACCTGGCTTACCACCAGTTGGCTTGTTGAGTTTCTTAGCTTCAATCATATCCACCTGAACGAGGTTAGATAGCCTTGCCTTAGAATAATAAGCCGCTAATTCAGCTGCATCTGTTTTGACTTCATCGCTAGGATTGAGGTTGTCTTTGATGAGCACGTGACTACCAGGAATATCTTTGGCGTGGAACCAAAGTTCCCCTTTTTTGGCCAATTTAAAAGTCAATTCATCGTTTTGAAGATTATTGCGCCCAACCAGAATAATGGTCTTGCCGTCTGAAGCAAGGTATTGTTCTGGTTTTTTGCGTTTGTGACGTTTGTCGCGCGTGCGACGTTTGACAAAACCAGTTTCCACCAATTCGTCACGAATGTCCTCGATGTCTGAAAGCGACGCATGATTGAGGGCTGTTTCCACACTTTCTAGGTAAGTGATGGTGTCTTTTGTTTCTTGGATAAGCCCCGTCAAATGCTTAACAGCTTCCTTTAATTTTTGGTATTTTTTGAAATAGCGTTGAGCATTTTGGCTTGGTGTTAAGCTCTTATCCAGTGCAATACGGATTTTGTCGTTGGTGTAGTAGTTGTCCAACTCCACAGAATCTTTGTTATTGGGCACAAGCGTGAGGTAAGTGGTTAAAAGTTCCCCTTTTTGGCGAAATTCTTCCGCGTTTTCAGTCGCCTGTAATTCCTTTTCTTGCTTGCCCAGTTTTTTGATGTTTTTGTCCAATTCCGTTTGCACCCGATGAATCAAATCGCTGGATTGCTGAGTTACACGATCACGCTCAGCCTTATCTTGGTAGAATATATCCAGTAATTCTGACAAGTTGTCAAACGTTTCCTTGCTATCTTCAAATAGCACTGGCGCAAACGATTTTTCAGTCAGATTGGGTTGGGCAGGACGATTAAAGAAAGCGTGGAATTGTTTTAATTTGTCTGTGCTGAGTTGGTGAGAGAGGTTTTCAGCCGTATCACGTCCTAAACCTTGGAAGAGTTTTTGCAGGTGACGTGGTGCCAAATCTTCCGTTTGCAGTATTTCAAATAAGGTCTGGTCTGGCACGGTAAAAGGATTTTTGGCATTGGTTTGAGGAGGGGCAACATAAGTTGAACCTGGTAAAATCGTACGGTAGCTATTTTGAGAGAAACTGATGTGTTTGATAGATTCGATGATTTTGTGCTCAGCCTTGTCAATCAAAATGATATTGCTGTGTTTTCCCATGATTTCAACCACCAAAGTGACCTTGATGTTGTCGCCAATTTCATTTTTATTAGAAAAGGCAATCTCCAAAATACGGTCATTTTCGATTTGACGAATATCCTCAATCACCGCACCTTGCAGGTATTTCCGCATAATCATCGTGAAAGTATTAGGCGTTTGCGGGTTTTGAAAATCTGCTTTTGTAATTTGCACCCGCCCAAAAACAGGGTGAGCAGATAGAAGAAGCTTGTAATTTTGACGATTGTTCCGAATGGTCAAGACAAGTTCACGCTCAAAAGGCTGATTGACCTTTTGCACCCGCCCATGAATCAGCTCGCCTTGGAGTTCCTTGGTTAAATGGTGTAGAAAAAAACCATCAAATGACATGATAAAAGTTGCCGTAAGGCTGTCAGTAGCAGCATCAAAGCCCCATAACCTTACGACGCCTCCTTTCTAATCTCATGTGTTCAATCCCTATATTATACCATAAAAAAAGCTATTTTAGTTAAGCGTAGAGAGTTAGAAAATGGTATAATTTGCGTGAAAGCAGTTGACAATGTAGAAATTACAGGAATATCAAAACATACAACTGAAAGAGCTATTGAACGTGGTGGTACAATTCAGACATTGACAGATGCTTTAATTAATCCGCTGGAAGTAACAAATACTAAGTACGATAAGGACGGTTTACCATCGAAACAATATCGTGGTGCAGTCTCTACCGTCGTTGTCAATCCAGATACTGGTAATGTTGTATCAACCAATCCAACACGAAGAAACATCAGAAAACGACATGGAGTTTATAAAAATGAAACTAAATAGCATTTATTCAAGTGATGAATTCAAAAAAATCAGTAGTCACTTGCCAAATTGGGAATACGATAAAGATTATTCCAAAAATGAAATCGATATCTTTGACGAACAACTAGAAGACGTCAACGATTTTATCGGTTACGAAAATGAAGCAGGTATTTTTATTTCAGAAATGATTTACAAATTGAGAAGTAACCCACAATATTAACATTTGTATGTCTCCAGCACTTAGAGAAATCGAGAAAACAAGAGATATAATTATAGCCCAAAAAAATTAATCAAATCTCTTGAAATTTTCAGAATTTAGTATATAATTATAAAAAACACTATTTCAGGAGGATATTAGGATGAACATGACACAAGCTCTTACAAGTTGGCAAGGTTGGCGTAGGTAGAGTTGTGTTTATGTTGTGGCATAGATACGACTTTTAGAGTACTTCTAAAAAGTATCTATGCGCTAGTCTTAATGACAAAGTTGGATAAGGCGTGTAGTAGGCATTTACTACACGCTTTTCTTTTTAGCAGGCTCGATGATATGGCAATGATGAGAATGGTTTGACTGGCAAAGTCAGTCTTTAATAGGTGAGATAAAGGGAGACACGTATGAAAAATAAAGGACTTATTGGAACGTTAATTGTTTTAGTGGTATTAGTGGTGGGGTCAATGCTTTATGACCAAACCAAGAGTGATTCGCATCGCAATGAAAAGGTTAAAATCGGTATTTTGCAATACGTGACCCACGAGGCTTTGGATGAGATTGAGCGAGGGATTGAAGATGGTTTGGCTGATGCGGGTTATGACAAGTCAAATGCGGATATCACGGTTTTAAATGCTGAAGGGGATCAAAGTAAGATTCAGACCATGAGTAAGCAATTGGTCAATGCTAAAAGCGATGTTTTGATTGGGATTGCAACGCCAGCGGCACAAGGTTTGGCTTCGGCTACGAGTGATATCCCAGTTGTGATGGGGGCTATTTCAGACCCAGTTGGAGCAAAATTGGTTAAAAATCTTGGGAAACCAAATAGCAATGTAACAGGGGTTTCCAACCAAGTACCGCTCAAACAAACGGTAGAACTCATCCAGAGCATCACGCCAAATGCGAAAACGATTGGTGTTTTGTATGCTAGCAGCGAGGACAACTCAGTGTCACAAGTGGCTCAATTTAAAGAATATGCCAAATCTGCTGGCATCAATGTTGTGGAATACGCTGTGCCGTCAACTAATGAAATCACAACAACCATGTCTGTGATGACTGGCAAAGTCGATGCTATCTTTGTTCCTCAGGACAACACCATTGCTTCAGCTTTCACGAGCGTTGTGAGTGCAGCCAACGCAGCTAAAATCCCAATTTACTCATGCGTGGATACCATGGTTGAGCAAGGAAGCATTGCTTCTGTGGCACAGAGCCAATACGATTTGGGTGTCGAAACGGCTAAGATTGCCGTGAAATTATTGGCAGGTAAAAAAGTATCAGAAGTTCCTGTTAAGGTGGTCAATACAGGAACACCAACCTTGAATTTAAAAGCGGCTAAGGAGCTTGGCATTACTATTCCAGAAGACGTTTTGTCTCATGCAACCGTAGCCGTTGAGGCAGATAAGAATTAGAAAAGGAGAGGCACATGATTATTTCATCGGTTTCACAGGGGCTTTTGTGGGGAATTCTTGGACTCGGTATTTACCTCACGTTTCGTATTTTGAAATTCCCAGATATGACGACTGAGGGTTCTTTCCCCTTGGGTGGTGCAGTGGCGGTTACCTTGATGAATCAAGGCATTCATCCTATTCTAGCGACTTTTGCGGGAATGTTGGCAGGCTGTGTGGCAGGTCTTGTGACTGGCTTACTCTACACCAAAGGTAAAATTCCAACCATTTTGGCAGGGATTTTGGTAATGACCTCATGTAATTCTATCATGCTGATGATTATGGGGCGTGCTAATCTTGGTTTGCTGGATATTAAGACCATTCAAGACTTGCTGCCTTTTTCAGCAACAACTAACCTTTTGGTGATTGGGTTGTTAGCCGTTATTCTCGTGATTGCGGGGCTGATTTTCTTCCTATATACAAAACTTGGGCAGGCTTATATTGCTACGGGTGATAATCGTGATATGGCTAAGAGTTTTGGCATCAATACCGACCGTATGGAAGTCATGGGCTTGGTGGTTTCAAATGGGCTGATTGCCTTGTCAGGTGCTCTGATTAGTCAGCAAGATGGCTATGCTGATGTGTCAAAAGGGATTGGTGTCATTGTTATCGGTTTGGCTAGCATTATCATTGGTGAGGTTCTTTATTCGACCAATCTGACCTTATTAGAACGTCTTGTGGCAACGGTTGTGGGAGCTATCTTGTACCAATTCTTGATTGCTGGCGTGATTGCACTTGGTTTCAATACCAACTACCTCAAATTGTTTAGTGCCATTATTTTGGCTATTTGTCTTATGGTACCTGTTCTCAAAGATAAATTTTTCAAAGGAGTGACCTTATCGCGATGAAAAAAGTTGTAGAATTAAAAGAAGCGACCGTTCAGGTTAATAACGGTTTGGATAATGTCAAAACCATCCTTGACCATGTGAATTTGACGATTTATGAACATGATTTTTTGACAATTTTGGGTGGCAATGGTGCTGGAAAATCAACCCTTTTCAACGTGATTGCGGGGACTTTGATGTTGACTAGCGGCAGCATTTTCATCTTGGGTAAGGACGTGACCCATTTGCCTGCTGAGAAACGAGCGAGTGATTTGGCGCGTGTTTTTCAAGACCCTAAGATGGGAACGGCTCCTCGAATGACCGTGGCAGAAAACCTCCTTATTGCTAAATACCGTGGCGAAAAACGTGGTTTGGTCCCTCGCAACATTCACGCTTTTACAGAAGAATTTCAGGCCTTGGTGGCTAAGACTGGCAATGGTTTGGAAAAGCATTTGGAAACGCCGACAGGTCTTTTATCTGGGGGACAACGTCAGGCCTTGAGTTTATTGATGGCAACGCTCAAACGCCCTGAATTGTTGCTGCTGGATGAACACACCGCAGCCCTTGACCCCAAAACCAGCGTTTCTCTGATGCATTTGACCAATACGTTTGTCCAAAAGGACCAACTAACAGCCTTGATGATTACCCATCACATGGAGGATGCCTTGCATTATGGTAATCGCTTGATTGTCATGAAAGATGGTAAAATCGTCAAAGACCTCAATCAAGAGGAAAAGAAAGACATGACGATTGCGGATTACTACCAGCTGTTTGATTAAATGTGTGAAAGATGCCTTAGGGTATCTTTTTTTGCTGTTTAAAGCAATCTTTCCAAGTGTAAAAGAAGAAAATCTTCTGAAAATATGCTATAATGAAAGAGCTGTAATTCGACTTGTTAACCGTTTGGTGCAAGGACCGTTTGTATTATCATGAAGCAACTGGCGTTGCTTGTATTAAAAAATCAATGAAGGAGAAAACATCGTCATGAGCGATATTAAACTAATTGCCCTAGGTGGAGTCCGTGAAAACGGTAAAAACCTGTATGTGGTTGAAGTGAACGATTCTATTTTTATTTTAGATGCTGGTTTGAAATATCCTGAAAATGAACAATTGGGTGTTGATGAGGTCATTCCAAATCTAGATTATTTGATTGAAAATAAAAAACGTGTTCAAGGGATTTTCTTGACACATGGTCACGCAGATGCAATTGGGGCTTTGCCTTACATTTTGTCAGAAATGAAGGTACCTGTCTTTGGGTCACCACTTACGATTGAGCTTGCTAAGCTTTTTGTGAAGAAAAACAACAATGTGAAGAAATTCAATCAGTTTCATGTCATTGACGCAGAAACAGAGATTGAGTTTGCGGATGCGACCATTTCCTTCTTCAAAACGACCCATTCTATTCCAGAAAGTTTAGGGATTGTGGTTGGTACAGATGAAGGTCAAATTGTCTATACTGGTGATTTTAAATTTGACCAAGCTGCCCGTAAATACTACCGTACAGACTTAGCACGCTTGACTGAAATTGGTCGTGACGGCGTTTTGGCTTTGTTGTCAGATTCTGCCAATGCGACAAGTCATGTTTTAACGGCTAGTGAATCAGAAGTTGGGGCAGAAATTGATGACGTGATTGCCAATGCCGAAGGGCGTGTTATCATTGCGGCTGTGGCGTCAAACCTTTCTCGTATCCAACAAGTTTTTGATTCTGCCGCTGAACACCGTCGCCGTGTGGTCTTGACTGGTTTTGATGCGGAAAATATCATCCGTACCGCTATTCGCATGAAACGCTTGGGCGTGGCAGATGAAAAACTCATTGTTAAGCCAAAAGATATGCATAAATTCGAAGACCATGAATTGATTATCTTGGAAGCTGGACGTATGGGTGAGCCAATCAATGGTTTGCAAAAAATGGCTTTGGGACGTCACCGCTATGTTCAAATCAAAGACGGTGATTTGGTGTATATCGTAACCACTCCAAGCACTTCAAAAGAAGCTGTTGTGGCTCGCGTTGAGAACCTTATCTACAAAGCAGGTGGAACGGTTAAACTCATCACACAAGATTTGTGCGTATCTGGTCATGCCAATGCCCGTGACTTGCAATTGATGATTAACTTGTTGCAACCTAAATACCTCTTCCCTATCCAAGGGGAATACCGCAACCTTTCTGCCCACGCAGACTTGGCACAAGAAGTTGGGATGTATCCCGAGGACATTTATATTGTCAAACGTGGGGACGTTATGGTACTTGAAAAAGATGGTTTCCACCACGAAGGCAGTGTTCCTGCTGGTGATGTGATGATTGATGGAAATGCGATTGGTGATGTCGGCAATATCGTCCTTCGTGACCGTAAAGTCTTGTCAGAAGACGGTATTTTCATCGTGGCTTTGACAGTCAACAAACGCGAAAAGAAAATCGTATCAAAAGCTAAAATTCATACGCGTGGCTTTGTTTATGTGAAGAAAAGCCGTGATATCTTGCAAGAGGCAGCAGAATTGGTCAACCAAACGGTTGAAAATTACTTGGCACAAGACAGTTTTGACTGGGGCGAATTAAAAGGAGCTGTCCGTGATGACGTGGCTAAGTTCTTGTTTGACCAAACCAAACGCCGTCCAGCTATTTTACCAGTTGTCATGGAAGTGCGTTAATCCGTTTTGAAAAGGAGCAGAATGAGCATCTCAAGAATAAGGTTTTCCTTATTTTTGGGTGCTTTTTCTCGTTTTTTAAGCCAAAGCTTTGTATACTTGAGGTAATAATGATGAATTAAGCGTTTTCAAAAATACATAAAAAGGAGAAGGTGGATGCGGTCTTTTGTAAACATGATTTTCTTTATTCTCAGACTTGTGTTTCGGCTGATTTGGAATCTTTTTTGGGGTTTGGTCGAGACGGTGGTGGTGCTGGGACTTCTAATTTTTGGCTTGCTTTATTACGCTAATCATAGCCAATCAGCTATTGCCAATGCTATTTTAGATGTCAAAGACCGTGTGGTGACTTATGTGTCCACACAAGATGACGATTTGGTTGGGTGTTTGAACAACCTCACTATTGACCAGGACAGCCATCATGCGGGCGAGCGTTGGGAAAATGCCAGTGCGACGGTTTATATTGATACGGACAACACGACCTTGGTTTATGCTTATGAAGAAGCCATCAGGGCTTGGAATGATACAGGGGCTTTTACCTTCAACATCGTTCCTGACAAGAGTTTGGCAGGGATTGTTTTGACCGAGTACTCAGATGCCCAATCAAAAGCCGCAGGAGTGGCCGAGGCTGAAACCGATGCTCTCACCAATGAAATCAAGTATGTCAAGGTCAAGTTGAACACCTATTATTTGACGGAGAACAACTACGGTTACAGTTATTATCGAATTGTTTACACGGCGGAGCATGAATTGGGGCACGCGATTGGCTTGGACCACGATGATAGCCAACAGTCTGTCATGCAATCATCAGGCTCTTATTATGGCATTCAGCCTGTTGATATTGAAAATGTCAAGAAACTTTATGCTTCTTAAAAATGGTTTGTTTGGAAAATCTGCTGATTTTGGCAGATTTTTTGACATTCTTCTAGTTTAACGACTCGTGATTTGGTAAAATAGACCTATGATTATTTTACAAGGTAATAAATTGGAACGCTCATTTTCGGGCGATGTGTTATTTGATAATATCAATATTCAAGTAGATGAAAAAGACCGCATTGCGCTGGTTGGGCGAAACGGTGCGGGAAAATCGACTTTGCTGAAAATTTTGGTTGGCGAAGAAGCACCGACTTCTGGTGAGATTAACCAAAAACGGGATTTAAGCCTGTCGTATTTGGCACAAGATAGCCGTTTTGAATCGGAAAATACGATTTTTGATGAAATGCTGCACGTTTTTGATGACGTGCGGAGCATGGAAAACCGTCTGCGTCGCATGGAAATGCAGATGGCAGAGGTGACAGGCGATGCCTTTGACCAGTTAATGTCAGATTATGACCGCTTATCAGAAGAATTTCGCGTGAAGGGCGGCTTTACCTACGAAGCGGATATCAAGGCTATTTTAAACGGTTTTAAATTTGATGAATCCATGTGGCAAATGAAGATTTCGGAATTGTCAGGAGGGCAAAATACCCGCCTAGCCCTTGCCAAAATGTTGCTGGAAAAACCAGAACTTTTGGTCTTGGACGAGCCGACCAACCACTTGGATATCGAAACCATTGCTTGGCTGGAAAATTATTTGGTCAATTACCAAGGCGCCTTGATCATCGTCAGCCACGACCGTTATTTCTTGGATAAGGTAGCAACGATTACGCTGGACTTGAATCCGCATTCGCTTGACCGTTATGTGGGTAATTATTCGACTTTCATGGACTTGAAGGCGGAAAAATTAGCCCTTGAAGCGAAAAATTACGAAAAACAAGCCAAAGAAATTGCCAAATTGGAAGGTTTCGTGCAACGCAATATCGTTCGAGCCTCAACGACAAAACGTG
>NZ_DBPA01000053.1:29286-62298 GCF_002300045.1 Streptococcus sp. UBA632
CGCCGCAAACAATTAGAGAAAATGGAACGTTTGGATAAACCAAGCGCTGGGCAAAAATCAGCCCATATGACCTTCCACGCGGACAAGGTTTCAGGAAATGTGGTCTTGACCGTCACAGATATGGCAATTGGTTACGACAATCATATCTTGTCTGAGCCGATTAACATTGACGTTAAAAAATGCGATGCCATTGCCATCGTCGGACCAAATGGTATTGGTAAATCAACCTTGATTAAGTCTATCGTGGGGCAAGTGCCATTTATCAAGGGAACTGCTACTTACGGTGCCAATGTCNNTCTCACGCGGACCAACACCGTGCTGGACGAATTGTGGAATGATTTTTCAACCACGCCAGAAGTGGACATTCGTAACCGTCTGGGAGCTTTTCTTTTCTCAGGAGATGACGTCAAAAAATCAGTTGCTATGCTATCAGGTGGCGAACGTGCTCGCTTGCTTCTTGCGAAATTGTCAATGCAGAATGACAATTTCCTTATCCTAGATGAGCCAACTAACCACTTGGATATTGATAGCAAGGAAGTTTTGGAAGATGCCTTGATTGATTTTGATGGCACCCTTCTCTTTGTCAGTCACGACCGTTATTTCATTAACCGCGTGGCAACAAAAGTGCTGGAAATCTCAGAAGAAGGCTCAACCCTTTATCTTGGTGATTACGATTATTACCTTGAGAAAAAGGCAGAGCTGGAAGAATTGGCCCGTCTAAAAGCCGAAGAAGGGCAAGAAAAGCCTGCGGAAGTGTCTGAAAAAGCACCAACCAATGATTACCATGCCCAAAAAGCCAACCAAAAGGAACTCCGCAAACTCACTCGCCGCATTGCTGACATTGAAAATCAATTGGAAGACATTGAAAACAAGGAAGAAAGCATTAACCAAGCCATGCTTGCCACAAATGATGCTACGGAGTTGGTTGACCTGCAAAAAGAATTGGATGCCTTGAGCGAGCAACAAGAAGTCCTCATGTCAGAATGGGAAGAACTCAGCGAACAAGTCGAAGGCTAGTATCAGAAGTCTGAACTTGCATACAAAAAACAAATGGAGTCGATTTGGCTCCATTTTTCATATCCAACTCTTTGTAGAAATAAATAGATAGCAGGCTATTGGTTTTCGGAAAATCATTTTGTATAATCATTAGTGAGAGAAATGTTTGGAGACGTTTTTATGCGTTTTTGAGCACATTTGGAGGTAAGGATGGAAACGAAAAACGCGCCTTATGGCTGGTTAGTCAAGCGAATCGCACACCGTTTGGAGCAAAACATGAACCATTTCCTAAAGCCGTATAATATTACGATTATGCAGTCTTGGATTTTACTTTTTCTGAAGAAAACGGAAGCCAGTTATACCTACAAAGAATTGGAAAAAGAATTTGAGGTATCGCAGCCAACTATGGCGGGCTTGTTGGCACGCTTGAATCAGAAAAACATGATTCTCATCAGCCAAGATGAGAAGGACAAGCGGATTAAACGGGTTCGTATTTCAGACGATGGGAGCGCTTTGATGGAGAGATTGAAGGCTTACTTGGACGATTCGGAATGTGAAATTATTGGCAACTTTAGTCAGGAAGAACAAGAAACCTTCCATGTCTTGTTAGAAAAAGCCTACTATAATGTCGTAGAAAGAGGTGACGAGAATGATTAAGACGCTGCTTGCACACGTTAAGGAGTACAAAAGACCGTCTTTGCTAGCGCCCTTGTGTGCTGCTTTGGAAGTCTTTTTTGATATGTCGATTCCTTTTGTTATCGCCCAATTGATTGACCAAGGGATTCAGGCGGGTAATATGGCTGTCGCTATGAAATTTGGCTTGTTAATGCTATTTCTAGCCATTTGTGGTTTGACAACTGGCTTTTTAGCTGGGAAATTTGCGGCAGAAGCTTCGGCTGGTTTTGCGGCTAATTTACGTGAGGGGATGTACGATAATATTCAGACCTTTGCCTTTTCTAATATCGATAAATACAGCACGGCTGGTTTGGTGACGCGGATGACAACGGATGTCACAAACGTCCAAAATGCCTACCAAATGATTATCCGTGTGGCAGTCAGAGCACCTTTAACCGTGATTTTCAGTATGTTTATGTGCTTTGTGGTTGACCGTCGCTTGAGTATCATGTTTTTGATTGCGGTAGTGATTTTAGCAACTTCGCTCTACTTTATCATGCGCAGAGCCATGACGAGTTTTAATTACGTTTTTCGTAAATACGATGAACTCAATGCCAGTGTTCAAGAAAATATCTCTGGTATTCGCGTGGTAAAAGCCTTTGTGCGCGAAGATTATGAAAATAAAAAATTCACCAAGGCAGCAGAGAACATTTACCAGCTTTTTGTTAAGGCTGAAAAAATTGTCATTTTCAATAACCCAATCATGATGTTTATCATCTTCGCGTGTATGATTTGCTTGTCGTGGTTTGGGGCACACTTTATCGTGGCAGGAAGCTTGACCACAGGGGAATTGACGTAGCTCTTTTCGTATATCTTTGCCATGATGATGTCTTTGATGATGTTGTCTATGATTATGGTCATGATTTCCATGAGTACGGCCAGTGCTGAGCGGATATCAGAAGTGTTGACGGAAAAAGCAGATATTGTGAATCCTGAAAATCCATTGATGGAAGTGCCAGATGGCAGCATTTGTTTTGACCATGTGCATTTTTCGTACAAGCATGGTAGTGGTGAGGAAGTGCTATCTGACATTGATTTGTCTATTGCATCGGGTGAGATTATCGGTGTTATCGGTGGTACAGGTTCAGGAAAAACCTCATTTGCAAACTTGATTTCCCGTCTTTACGATGTGGATGCTGGTTCCGTTACTGTGGGTGGTCATGATGTCCGCCAATACGATTTGGAAGTTTTGCGTGACCAAGTTGCCGTTGTGTTACAAAAAAATATCCTCTTTTCAGGAACTATTTTGGATAATCTTCGCTGGGGAAATGAGGACGCGACGGAAGAAGAATGCATTGAAGCTTGTCGCCAAGCCTGTGCGGATGAATTTATCGAGCGTTTCCCTGATAAATACAATACGTGGATTGAGCAAGGTGGTAGCAACGTATCTGGTGGGCAAAAACAACGCCTTTGTATCGCACGTGCTTTGTTGAAAAAGCCAAAAGTCTTGATTTTGGATGATTCAACCAGTGCCGTTGATACAGCGACAGATGCCAATATCCGTCGTTCCTTTGCTGAAACCATTCCTGGCACAACTAAGATTATTATCGCTCAACGTATCTCAAGTATCCAACATGCTGATAAAATCTTGGTGCTTGACGGCGGTAAGATTTCAGGATTTGCCAGTCACGACGAATTACTCAAAACCAATGCTATTTACCGTGAAATCAATGATGTGCAACAACAAGATGATGGAGATTTTGATATGGAAGGTGGTGCCTAATGTCCCAAACACAAAAAGAAGTGAACAAACAAGACACTCTAAGACGGGTCTTGGCCTATGTTTTTAGCAACTACAAATGGCATTTTTTGCTGGTGCTATTGCTGATTTTGGTGACGGCACTGTGTATGGTACGCTTTAGTTTGTTCATGCAAACCTTGATTGATAGCTACATCACCCCTCTTTTAGCTGCCCAAAATCCTGATTATTCAGGATTGGCACGGGCTATTTTTCGCTTGATTTTGGTTGGTATCGTGGGGGTTTTAAGTTCTTACGGTTACAACCGTTTGATGGTTTACGTTGGGCAAGGAACCATGCGTCGCATTCGTTTGGACCTCTTTACCCATATGGAGCGTTTGCCAATTAAGTATTTTGATACCTATGCTCATGGGGATATCATGTCTATCTACACCAACGACGTGGATACGCTGCGTCAATTGATTGGTCAAAGTATCCCGCAAGTGGTCAATTCAACCTTTTCTATCGTGGTAACCTTTACTAGCATGCTTATGTTGAGCTTTCCTTTGTCCATGCTATCGCTTGTCATGGTGGCTATTTTGCTGCTGGTAGCTCGTCAGATTGGCACACGTTCGTCTAAACATTTCCACCAACAACAAAACGATATTGGTCGTGTCAATGCCTTTATCGAAGAAATGATGACAGGGCAAAAGGTGGTTAAGGTCTTTAATCACGAGGAGCGTGCCAAGGCTGATTTTAGAACCATCAATCAAGAATTGCGATACTCTGCCACAAGTGCCAATATTTATGCCAATATTTTGATGCCAGTGTCGGCTAATATCGGGCATATTTCTTACGTGCTTTGTGCCATGTTGGGTGCCTTTTTAGCCCTAAATGATCACGCCAGCTTGTCTTTGGGGACCTTGGTGTCTTTCCTAGCCCTAAACCGTAGCTT
Organism: Streptococcus sp. UBA632; assembly: GCF_002300045.1. Taxonomy (NCBI): domain Bacteria; kingdom Bacillati; phylum Bacillota; class Bacilli; order Lactobacillales; family Streptococcaceae; genus Streptococcus; species Streptococcus sp. UBA632. Next base: position 33,591 of record NZ_DBPA01000053.1, read on the forward strand.
TACCAACCCAATTACACAAATCAGCCAACAAATCAACTCGGTTATTATGGCGATGGCGGGTGCTGACCGTGTCTTTACCTTACTTGATGCTGATGTGGAAGGGGACGAAGGTTATGTTGAGCTGGTGAATGCCAAGGTGGACGCTGCTGGTCACATCCAAGAGGTGCCAGAAACCACAAGTATGTGGGCATGGAAACACCCACACGAGGATGGTACGGTGACCTACCACAAACTTGAAGGTGGCGTGACTTTCTCAGATGTAACCTTTGGTTACAACGACCACAAGATGGTCTTGCATGATATCAATTTGTTTGCAGAACCTGGGCAAAAGATTGCCTTCGTCGGTTCAACTGGATCTGGGAAAACCACTATTACCAACTTGATTAACCGTTTTTACGATATTCAAAAAGGGAAAATCCATTACGATGGTATCAACATCCGCAAAATCAAGAAAGCAGATCTTCGCCATAGCCTAGGGATTGTGCTTCAAGACACACACCTCTTTACAGGAACGGTGATGGACAATATTCGTTATGGTCGCCTGACGGCATCAGATGAGGAGTGTATCGAGGCCGCTAAATTAGCCAATGCTCATGACTTCATCAAACGCCTGCCGAAAGGTTATGACACTGTTTTGACTGGTGATGGTAGCAATCTTTCACAAGGGCAATGTCAGTTGCTAGCGATTGCGCGTGCGGCGGTAGCCAATCCACCAGCCTTGATTTTGGATGAGGCAACCTCTTCTATTGACACACGGACAGAAGTGCACGTCCAAGAAGGGATGGACGCTCTCATGAAAGGGCGCACAACTTTTGTTATTGCCCACCGTTTGTCAACGGTTCGCAATGCTGATTGCATCATGGTGCTTGAGCGTGGTCGTATCATCGAACGGGGTAACCATGATGATTTGATGGCGCAAAAAGGACGCTATTACCAACTTTATACAGGAAACGCAATTAGCGACTAACCCATCCAAACAACCTTTGAAAATGGCTGAACTGTTTTCAGGGTTGTTTTTTTCTTTAAATCGTTTTCAAAAAAGCGGTTAAATAATTTGTGATTTGACCAATAATAGCTTATGATAAATAAAATAAGACATGGAAATTTTGGAGGGCAATCAGATGAATTTGTCACGTGAAAACTATATAGAGATGTATCTAAAAATGCAGCGCATTCGTGAGTTTGACCTGCGCATCAATAAACTCGTCCGCCGAGGCTTTGTGCAAGGCATGACGCATTTTTCTGTGGGGGAAGAAGCAGCTAGTGTTGGGGCTATGGCTCACTTGACCTATGATGATATTATTTTTTCAAATCACCGTGGGCATGGGCAGTGTATTGCCAAGGACATGGATTTGAATAAAATGATGGCCGAATTGGCAGGCAAGGTGAATGGGGTATCTAAAGGTCGTGGGGGCTCGATGCACCTAGCGGATTTTGAAAAAGGCAATTACGGTACCAATGGTATTGTAGGGGGTGGCTATGCCCTAGCTGTTGGTGCTGCCCTGACACAAGACTACAAGCAAACAGGCAATATTGTCGTGGCTTTTTCGGGTGATGGAGCAACCAACGAAGGGTCTTTCCATGAATCCGTGAACCTAGCTGCCACATGGCACTTGCCAGTGATTTTCTTTATCATCAATAACCGTTACGGTATTTCGATGGACATCACAAAAGCAACCAACACCCCTCACCTTTACACGCGTGCGGAAGCTTACGGCATTCCAGGTTTTTACTGTGAAAATGGCAATGATGTGTTGGCGGTTTACGACACGATGGGCAAGGCGGTTGCGCATGTGCGTGCTGGTAAGGGACCAGCCATCGTGGAAGTAGAATCTTACCGCTGGTTTGGGCATTCAACGGCCGATGCTGGAAAATACCGCAGCAAGGAAGAAGTCGATGAGTGGAAGAAAAAAGACCCGCTGGTCCTCTTTCGCACCTATTTGACGGACAATCACTTGGTTGACGCTGAAGCATTGGATGCTTTGGATGCTCAAGTGGTCAAAGAAATCGATGACGCTTACGCTTTTGCTCAAAATAGCCCTGAGCCAGATTTAGCAGTGGCATTTGAAGATGTTTGGGCTGACTAGGCATTTGCATCAAAAAGGAGAGAGATAATGACTGAAACAAAACAAATGGCCTTTCGTGAAGCCATTAATCTTGCGATGGCTGAGGAAATGCGCAAAGACGACATGGTTTTTCTCATGGGTGAGGACGTCGGGATTTATGGTGGTGACTTTGGAACGTCTGTAGGTCTGATTGAAGAATTTGGTGCCAAACGAGTGAAAGACACACCGATTTCAGAGGCGGCGATTGCAGGGAGCGCTATTGGGGCTGCTATTACAGGTCTGCGTCCTATTGTGGATGTGACCTTTATGGATTTCATCACCATTGCCCTTGATGCCATTGTTAATAACGGTGCTAAAAACAATTATATGTTTGGTGGTGGTCTAAAAACACCCGTGACCTTCCGTGTGGCCTCTGGTTCTGGCATCGGCTCAGCTGCCCAACATTCGCAATCGCTAGAGGCTTGGTTGACCCATATTCCAGGCATTAAGGTGGTTGCACCAGGAACGGCTAACGATGCTAAAGGGCTCTTAAAATCAGCCATTCGAGATAATAATATTGTCATTTTCATGGAACCAAAAGCCCTCTACGGCAAAAAAGAAGAAGTGAGTTTGGATGTTGAGGAGTATCTACCACTTGGTAAGGGTGAGATTAAGCGTGAAGGAACAGATGTGACAATTGTGTCTTATGGCCGAATGTTGGAGCGTGTGCTGCAGGCAGCTGACGAGGTGGCACAAGATGGTATCAGCGTTGAAGTGGTTGACCCAAGGACCCTTATCCCGCTTGATATGGACCTGATTATCCAGTCGGTTAAAAAGACAGGACGCCTCATGTTGGTTAATGATGCCTACAAAACAGGTGGCTTTATTGGGGAAATTGCTGCGCGGGTGACTGAGAGTGATGCTTTTGATTACTTAGACTATCCTATCGTGCGACTGGCTAGTGAAGATGTGCCAGTGCCTTATGCTCGCGTCTTGGAAGAAGGTATTTTACCAGATGTGACAAAGATTAAAGCTGCTCTGTATCAAATGGCACGCAATGGACGCGACAACTAAGGGAGGTGTGGCCTGTGGCAAAGGAAATTATTATGCCAAAACTCGGCGTAGATATGCAAGAAGGTGAAATCCTAGAGTGGAAAAAAGCCCAAGGAGATAGTGTCCAAGAGGGCGATATTTTGCTTGAAATCATGTCTGACAAGACCAATATGGAAATCGAAGCTGAGGATTCAGGAGTTCTTTTGAAAATCGTGCATCCTGCGGGTGATGTTGTGCCTGTGACCAAAGTAATCGGATACATCGGTGCAGCAGGTGAAGCCCTTCCTGATTCTGTGGGAGAGGAGACGGCTAGTCCAAGTCCGTCAACTCAGGAAGCGCCAGCCCAATCCTTGTCAGGTGTGTCAGCGCCAGCTATTGCCCCTAAAAAAGTGGATAATGGCAAGGTTCGTGCGACCCCAGCTGCTAGAAAGCTAGCGCGGGAGCGAGGGATTGACCTTGAAAAAGTGACGGGAAGCGGTGCCAATGGGCGTGTGCATGAAGCAGATGTGCAGGCCTTTAAGGCAGTGCGCGTGACACCTTTGGCTCGCAAGATTGCGCAAGATAAGGGCGTTGATTTGAATACTTTGGTTGGTACAGGGGAGCGTGGCAAAATTACCAAAGAAGATGTTTTAGCCAGTGTGCCAGCAGAAAAAGTGGCTACTTCGCAAAAAACACCTCTTGCTGTGAATCAAGCCCAAGACGGCGTTGAAGTGATCAAGATGTCTGCTATGCGTAAGGCTATTTCAAGAGGCATGACCCAATCTTATTTCACGGCGCCAACCTTTACCTTAAATTACGATATCGACATGACCAATCTCATAGCGCTGCGTCAGCAATTGCTTGAGCCAATCAAGACCAAAACAGGTTACAAGGTGACCTTTACCGATTTGATTGGGCTTGCTGTAGTTAAAACCTTGATGAAGGAAGAACACCATTTTCTTAACGCTTCTTTGATACATGATGCGCAAGACATTGAACTCCATCATTTTGTGAATTTAGGAATTGCCGTTGGGCTTTCAGACGGCTTAGTGGTACCTGTGGTTCACGGTGCAGACCAAATGACTTTGTCAGAATTCGTGGTGGCTTCAAAAGACATCATTCAAAAAGCGCAGGCTGGCAAATTAAAAGCGGCAGAAATGTCAGGATCAACCTTCTCAATCACTAATCTGGGGATGTTTGGCACTAAATCATTTAACCCCATTATCAACCAGCCAAATTCGGCTATTTTAGGTATTTCAGCGACGATTGATACGCCAGTAGCATATGAAGGTGAGGTGGTTATTCGTCCTATTATGGGAACGAGTTTGACCATTGACCACAGGCTAGTGGATGGCATGAACGGTGCCAAATTCATGCTGGATTTGAAAGCACTTCTTGAAAATCCTTTGGAATTGCTCATCTAATTAACAGAAAGGAAAAAGCAATGGCAGTAGAAATTATCATGCCCAAGCTCGGCGTTGACATGCAAGAGGGCGAAATCTTAGAGTGGAAAAAAGCCGAAGGGGATCCTGTGAACGAGGGCGATATTCTCCTTGAAATCATGTCTGACAAAACCAATATGGAAATCGAAGCCGAGGATTCAGGGGTACTTTTAAAGATTGTGCATCCTGCAGGCGATGTTGTCCCTGTCACAGAAATCATTGGTTACATTGGTGCTGAGGGTGAGGCCGTCGAATCAAGTCTGCAAAGGACAGCCGATAAAGCTGTCTCAGACCTAACTGCAGCAGGCTTGGTCGTTCCGCCAGCCGTTTCAGTGGTCAAAACCAACCATGACAAAGTGTTGCTGGCAGCTGAGGAATACGATATGATTGTCGTCGGTGGCGGTCCTGCAGGTTATTATGCCGCTATTCGTGGGGCTCAATTAGGAGCTAAAGTAGCCATCGTTGAAAAATCTGAATTTGGTGGTACCTGCCTCAATGTTGGCTGTATTCCAACCAAAACTTATCTCAAAAACGCTGAAATTTTGGACGGACTCAAAATTGCTGCTGGACGCGGAATAAACCTCGCCTCAACCAATTACAGCATTGACATGGATAAAACCGTTGATTTTAAAAATTCGGTTGTTAAAACCTTGACAGGCGGTGTTCGTGGGCTCTTGAAGGCTAACAAGGTTACTATTTTTGATGGTCTTGCTCAGGTTAATCCAGATAAAACCGTAACCATTGGCTCTCAAACCATTCAGGGGCACAGTATTATTTTGGCGACAGGTTCAAAAGTATCGCGGATTAACATTCCAGGTATTGAGTCACCTCTTGTTTTGACCTCTGATGATATTTTAGATTTGCGAGAAATGCCTAAGTCACTAGCTGTTATGGGTGGTGGCGTTGTTGGAATTGAACTTGGTTTGGTGTGGGCGTCTTACGGTGTTGATGTCACTGTTATCGAAATGGCAGACCGCATTATTCCAGCCATGGATGAAGAAGTGTCTCAAGAATTGCAAAAAATTCTCACTAAAAAGGGCATGACCATCAAGACCAATGTTGGCGTAGCGGAAATCAAGGAAAGCAATCACCAGTTGACCTTGACCCTGACAAATCACGAAAGTATTCAAGTTGAAAAAGCCCTGCTATCTATTGGACGCGTTCCACAAATGCAAGGACTTGAAAACCTCAATCTGGAAATGGAAGGCAACCGCATCAAAGTCAATGCCTACCAAGAAACCTCTATCCCAGGCATTTACGCTCCAGGTGATGTCAATGGGCAAAAAATGCTGGCGCACGCTGCTTATCGTATGGGCGAAGTGGCTGCTGAAAATGCTATTCGTGGCAATCATCGCAAAGCCAACCTCAAATACATCCCAGCAGCTGTTTATACCCATCCAGAAGTTGCCATGGTTGGTCTGACGGAAGAAGCGGCACGAGAACAATACGGCGATGTTTTAATTGGCAAATCAAGCTTTGCTGGCAACGGACGAGCCTTAGCATCTAACGAAGCGCAAGGTTTTGTCAAAGTCATTGCAGACCGCAAATACCATGAAATTCTTGGCGTTCACATTATTGGACCTGCTGCAGCCGAACTCATTAACGAAGCCGCAACCATTATGGAAAATGAATTGACCGTTGATGATGTGGCGCAAGCCATTCATGGACACCCAACCTTCTCTGAAAATATGTACGAAGCCTTCATGGATACTATCGGAGAAGCCATTCACAACCCACCAACACCTCGCCATTCTCAAAGATAAGGACCATTAGATGAAATACATTATCAATCATTCTCACAATCCAGCCTACAACATTGCCTTGGAAGCCTATGCTTTTCGTGAATTATTAGAAGAAGATGAGCTATTTATCCTGTGGATTAACGAGCCAACTATTGTTATCGGCAAGCATCAAAATGCTATTGAGGAAATAAATAAGGCTTACACAGATGAGCATGGTATCCATGTGGTGCGGCGTTTGTCAGGTGGCGGAGCCGTTTACCACGACCTCAACAATCTCAATTACACGATTATTTCCAACAAATCTCAAGAAGGGGCTTTTGATTTCAAGACCTTTTCTCAGCCTGTTATTGCCACTTTGGCGGATCTCGGCGTGACGGCAACTTTCACAGGACGAAACGACCTTGAGATTGACGGCAAGAAATTTTGTGGTAATGCCCAAGCTTACTACAAGGGGCGAATGATGCACCACGGTTGCCTGCTCTTTGACGTGGATATGACCGTTCTTGGCAATGCCTTGCAGATCTCAAAGGATAAAATCCAATCCAAAGGTGTGAAGTCTGTGCGTGCGCGTGTGACCAATATCTTGGATGAATTGCCTGAAAAAATCACGGTTGATGATTTCTCAGAAAAATTGCTCAACAAAATGCGAGAATTGTACCCTGACATGACCCAATACCATTTTTCAGAGCAGGAATTGCAAACCATTCAGACTTTGGCAGACCAACAATTTGGCACCTGGGATTGGACCTACGGCACAGCTCCTGAGTACACAATCAAGCGCTCGGTTCGCTACCCATCAGGTAAACTAACCATTTATGCTGACATAGACAAATCCATCATTCAGGGCATTAAAATCTACGGTGACTTCTTTGGCATCAAAGACGTTTCAGATATTGAGAAAGCCCTTATTGGCCTTCGCTATGAGTATTCAGACGTCCTAGCTAAACTCCAAACCATAGACACAAGCCTTTACTTTGCCAATATCAGCCCAGAAGACATTGCCAAAGCCATTGTTGAGTAAGAAAAAACCGTTAGCTATTGCTAACGGTTTTGAGGTTGATGATTGGAATCAATTCAACAACTTTTGATAAATATGGCGTTCTTTATCGTTATTGACGGCAAAGATGACTTTTTTGACAAAGTGGCTTTGTTCTAAGAATTGTTTGGTTGTTTGGACGGCGACTTCGGCGACATTTTCATCGACAAAATGCGGGTCCTTGCTAGAATTAATCGCAGGTAGTGCCACGGATTCTAGCTGATTTTTCTCAGACAAGCCCAAGCAAGCCAAATAGGTTTGCGTCAGCAAATCCTTAGACATGGGGGTCAGAGGTCCGCTGAGATTAGGGCTGACGGTGTGTAGGACAAATTTGGCAGGCAGATTGTAAGCGGGTGTGATTTTGGCTGTTCCTGTTGGTTCTTCATAAGGCTGTTGCTCCATGAGATTGTAACAATCTTGTCGCAGCTGAACACCCGCATAAGTGTGGATGGCATTTTCCGAGCAATTATGCAAAGGTTCAAAGCAGCCTAGCAGATGACGACTCGCCGTATTAACAATACCGTCAACTTTTAGCCGTGTAATATCCCCCTTCCAAACGTAAAAACGCTCATCGTTGGGAACAGTGTGTAAGTGGTTGAGAAAAACCACTACACGCTCTGCCGCTTTTAATTGCAAATAATCGTTTTGAACAGAGAGGAAGTGCCGAGATGTCGCCATTGGAGGACGAACATTTAATAGAGCACGCAATAAGGACTCTTGACCTGACAAATCCTCTGGAATATGAATTGCTTTGTATTGCGAATTTTCCTTTAGCAAGTAGCCTAAGAGATAATTAACCATTTCTTGTTTAGTCATGAGGCCTCCTTTATGAACGCATAAACGTTACTAAGGATAAGTATAGCACCTTTTTGACAAAATGGCATTAAGAAATGCAAACGATAACACAAAAAACATCTTTTTATGTTAATAAATGAGAATAAAAAAGGAGATAAGATGCATTATGATTAAAACCATTACAACACAGGACCTGAAAGAAAACCTGCAAAGACAACAATGTCATGTGCTTGATGTCCGTGAGCCAGACGAATATGCCACAGGGCACGTGCCAACGGCGGTTAATTTACCATTGAGTGAATTGGTCGAACGGTACCAAGAATTAGATAAGGACATGCTTTATTATGTGATTTGTCAGATCGGTGGGCGTTCTGAGCGGGCAAGTTTGTTTTTGGACCAAGAAGGTTACCAAGTCGTAAATGTGCTAGGAGGAACATCCGCTTGGCCAGGGCATTAGAAAAATAAGCTCTGCCGTAGTTACAAGCCACAAAGAAGATGGTATAATAGATAAAACGAGATATGGGGGAGTTAGACATGACCATTAGACCTGCGACAAGTGCTGATATTCCAAGCTTAATGGACCTTTTGCAACAAGTTTTGTCCGTACATCATGCAGTAAGACCTGATTTGTTCCAAGCTAAAGGTGTGAAATACACGGAGCAAGAATTGGCAGATCTGCTTTCTGATGATAAGCGTCCTATTTTTGTCTATGAAGGCGAAGAGGGCAAGGTGTTGGGGCATATGTTTACTATCATTGAGGAAGCGCAAGCGCCAAAAGTTCCTCACAAAACCTTGTTTATCGATGATTTGTGTGTGGACGCGGCAGCGCGTGGGCACAAAATTGGGGAGCAGTTGTACCAGTTTGCCTTGTCTTATGCGAAAGAGATTGGTTGCTACAACGTGACCTTGAACGTTTGGAATGCCAATGAAGCGGCTCTGCGTTTTTACCAACATCAAGGCATGACCCCGCAAGAAACCCGTATGGAACACATTATCAAATAAGCTGACAGTTAGGAGCAGCCCTAACTGTTTTTTTGCCATTTTTTGAAAATACATGAGAAAAACATGAAAAAAATACAGTTAAAATCCATCTTTTTTTCAAAAATATGAGATAATAGGAGTGTAAACGATTGCCCATTGAGCAGCAATCAGATGGCGTGTTTCGCAAAAGGGGGACTTATGGGGACAATAAACGATTATGTGACGCAACATCAAGACAAGACTTTCGAGGCTTTTCCACTTAATGAGGCGGATAAAATGTGCATAAATGAGTTGGGTTATTTTTGTTTTGAAGAACTGGATGCCAGTATCGATGTGACCAAGGATGTCTTGGTGCAAGAAGTTTTTCGTCCGTATAGCACGGGGGAAAAGACCTTGGACCGCAATTTTTTGGCGACTAAATCACGTATTGATTTGCTAAAAACAGTGGCGGAATCGGACCGTTTTGCGGATTTGCACGTGTCTTATTATGTCAATGATGTGGACGAAGAATACGAAAGACAGTTTGCGGCAATGGTCTTTAGTTTACCTCAGTTAGATTATCGCCAACTGGTTTTTCGTGGGACTGATGACACCTTGATTGGTTGGAAGGAAGATTTCAAATTGAGTTATGTGCGAGAAATCCCAGCTCATCGTTCGTCTTTGAAATATTTGGAAGAAATTTTAAGTGAGAATGCGGGTTCTTTTACCTTGTCAGGGCATTCTAAAGGTGGCAATTTAGCCCTATACGCGGCGGCCAATGTGCGTCCTGACCTTCGCTCGCAAATCACGCAGATTTATATGTTGGATTCTCCAGGGCTTAATGAAGCCGACCTTGCAAAAGAAGGTTACCGAGCAATTCGCGATAAGGTGCGGGTTATTCGACCAGAAGAGTCTATCGTTGGGGTGATGTTGTACAATGACATCGAGCCAGTTATCGTTCAAAGTCAAGGTGTGGGCATCATGCAGCACGCTTTGACCAATTGGCAAATGGACGCTGAAACAGGCCAATGGCTAATTGCCGAGCATCCAACAGAATTGAGCCGAAATCTTGAAAAAACCTTTAAACAGTGGACGGATGATTTATCAAGCCAAGAATTAAAACTCTTGTTTGATACCTTGTTTGACACCCTCATGTCCAGTGGCATTACCAGTATCAACGATTTGGCGGTTAATCGAGAATTTGTGTCGAAACTCTCTGCTAGTCTGACCTCCTTTCACTCTATTGGAGCAGAGAAGAAGCTTCTCCTAGCCAAGTCGGCCAAGCTCTTTTTGGGGGCTTTTATGGGACACAGTAAATTAGCTACCTTGACTAAAGACAGAGGCAATTTGTCCCTGCCTGATTTGAATCGTTTCCGCGACTATTGGGACGATAGAAGAGAGTGATGAAATTGTTTAGCACTTAGATTGGTCTGGGTGCTTTTTTTGGTGTTCCAGCCTATTTTAGAAAACGATTATATTTTTACTAAAAAGTTCCTTTTTGGGCTTGACTTGGAGTGTACTCTAAGGTATATACTGAAGGTAACAAAGAGAGGAGATGACCTATGAATATCAAAACCGTTAGCGAGCAGACAGGGATTTCGGCAGATACGATTCGTTATTATGAGCGGATTGGCTTGATTCCACGCGTCAAACGTCAGGCGTCGGGCGTTCGTGATTTTTCAGAACGTGACATTGCGGCCTTGGAATTTGTCCGTTGTTTCAGAAGAGCAGGCGTTGGCATCGAATCCTTGATTGAGTACATGGGCTTGGTGGAAGCAGGTGATGGCACCGAACAAGCAAGGCTAGACTTATTAGAAGAAGAACGTGTCAAATTAGAAGCCCGCATTGCCGAATTGCAAGAAGCCCACAGACGACTCAACCGCAAAATTCAAAACTACCAAAACATCGTTCTTAAAAAAGAACAGCATTTGTTTAACGAAGAAATCACAAAATCTTGATGTGGAAAGGAGAACCTAGTGGAATACAAAACATTATCAAACGGTATTAAAATGCCTATTTTAGGATTTGGAGTTTACCAAATTCCTAATATCGATGAATGCGAGCGTGTGGTTAGTGATGCCATTTTAGTTGGTTATCGTTTAATTGATACAGCTCAATCCTATAAGAATGAAGAAGCTGTTGGAAATGCTATCCGTAAGTCAGGGATTGCACGTGAAAATTTTTTTATCACAACTAAAATTTGGATAAGCAATTATGGCTATGAGAAAGCAAAAGCTTCTCTGGATGCTTCTTTAGCTAAACTTCAAACAAACTATATTGATTTAGTCCTTCTCCACCAGCCATTTGGTGATTATTATGGTGCTTATCGTGCTATGGAAGAGTACTATAAAGCTGGTAAAATAAGGGCAATTGGTATTAGCAATTTTGCCCCTGATCGTATGGCAGATTTAGCTATTTTTGCGGATGTTACGCCTATGGTCAATCAAATTGAGACACATGTCTTTAATCAACAATTGAAAGCCCGTCAGACAATGGATGAATATGGTATTCAAATAGAATCTTGGGGACCATTCGCAGAAGGGCGCAATGATTTCTTTACAAATGAAACACTTGTTAATATTGGGCGAAAATATCATAAATCGGCTGCACAAGTCGCCCTTCGTTATTTGATTCAACGTGATGTTATTGTCATTCCTAAGACCGTGCATAAAAATCGTATGGAGCAAAATTTTGATGTCTTTAATTTTGTTTTAACAAAAGATGATATGGAAGCAATTTTGAAACTTGATATGGGGGAGAGTCAATTCTTTTCCCATGTTGATCCTGAAACAGTTAAAAGGATTAGTTCATTTAAACTTTAAGTGATGTGATTTTACTTTCTACCAGAAAGGAGAGAACAATGACCATTAAACAAACAGCAGGACGTGACCAATTGGGTGATTTTGCGCCAGCATTTGCTCATTTTAACGATGATGTGCTTTTTGGTGAAAATTGGAACGACACGGCTATTGACTTGAAAACCCGCTGCCTTATCACGGTAGTGGCCCTCATGGCACAAGGTATAACCGATAGTTCGATGGCGCATCACCTTGAAAATGCTAAAAATCACGGCGTTAGCAAGGAAGAAATAGCGGCAGTAGTTACCCATGTGGCTTTCTATGCAGGCTGGCCAAAAGCTTGGGCTGTTTTTCGCCTAGCTAAGGACATTTGGCAGGACGATTAAAGAAGGGAGTTTACTATGACGAATACAGAAATGGACAAAGTGGCATTTGATCAGGCAAATGTTTTCGGAAAAGGGCAGGCAAATGATGCTTTTGCACAGTATTTTGACGGGCAATCTTTTCTCAATCCCTTGGTGGATGAGGAGTCGCCTTTATTTCTCGCAAATGTGACCTTTGAGCCTGGTTGTCGCAATCATTGGCATATTCATCAAGCAGATAAGGGTGGCGGTCAGGTATTGATTTGCACAGCTGGGCAAGGTTGGTATCAAGAAGAAGGCAAGGAAGCGGTAAACCTTGTGCCAGGCAAGGTCATCGTCATTCCAGCTAACGTTAAACATTGGCATGGCGCTAAAAAGAATGCTTGGTTTAGCCATATTGCCATCGAGGTGTCTGGTAATAATACCAAAACCATCTGGCTGGAGGCCGTTAGTGACGCAGATTACAAGACCCTTTAATCTTGCCGTGACAATTTAGCATTAGCGTGTTACACTAAAATCATGAAACACACTGCTCACACTCATATCGTCAAGGCAGGGCATTTTCTGAAACTATTCAAAAATGATGCCCAGTTTAGCACACCTATTTTTCGTCGGGATAAAAAACGCAAAAACCTACAATTTGTTATTGTTTTTAAAGATGCAAACGGATCTTACGCCCTTAATCATTCGCAGCAAGGGTATAGCTCGTACCTCAAGCGCCTCAAAACATTTAGTCAAAAGACGCTTTATCAAGGTATCTTGTCTGTGCCGGCAAAAGCGCGTGCGAGTGTTCAGGTTTTGCAGGTGCCAAGTGACCGAAAAGTTCGGGCGTCGGACGTTACCTATTATTCGGACGCTGAGATTGAGGCCATTTTGTCTAAGAAAAAGGTTATAGAAGAAGTCTATGATCCCTTTCGTGATGCTCATTCGGTAGTATTTCAGCAGGATACAAAAGCTTCTGAGATGACCTACGAAGATTACCAAGGCATCCAAGATTTTCACCCTTTTTTGACGCTCAAGGACCAAGCGACCGAGGTGTTTTGTACCTATCAAGACCACAACAAAAACCAAGCCATTTCCTTGAGTTTAATGGGGTGGTATTATCTGGGGCAACAATTAAAAATCAGCTGGAAACCTAATTCTCAGCCCAAAGCACGTTGGCGTTCATCCTTGCTTGCCATTGACAAAAAGACCAAGCGTTATTTCTTTCAGGGCAATATTTACCAAGAAAAGGGCACCGATCCTGTCTTTTTGGAAAATCTGACCTTTCAGCCACAAAAAAGCAGAGCTAATAGCCAAGCCGTGGCTGCAGAATTTCAGCGCCTCATCCAAGAAATAAAGCAACAGGAGCGTGCTGCTCTCTTGACGCGTCGCTAAAATGGCGGTTGAGTCTTTTGTGATTTATGCTATAATGATCTCTGATTGAAAATTGTTAGAAAGTGCAAAAATGACAGAATTGGATATTGAGCGTTACCACGAATTGGCTCAGCAAAAGCAAAAAGAACACCGCAAATTTTTAGCAACCCTCAAGAAAAAAGCCCCTAAAAACCTTGACAAAATCACGCAGGAAATCCACACGGAAGTCTTTCAAGAGATTGATTGCACCCAGTGTGCGAATTGTTGTAAAAGTCTGGGACCGCTTTTCACTGAAGCAGATATTACCCGCATTTCAAAGGCTTTTCGCATGAAATTATCAGTCTTTGAGGACGCTTATCTTCGTGTTGACGAGGACGGCGACAAGGTTTTCCAAAGCATGCCTTGCCCTTTCCTAGGCAGCGATAATTTGTGTACCATTTACGATGTCCGTCCCAAAGCGTGCCGTGAATTTCCCCACACCGACCGTAAAAAGATTTACCAAATCAATAACCTTACTATTAAAAATACCCTCTTTTGCCCCGCCGCCTATCTTTTCGTTGAAAAACTCAAGGAGCGATTGGAGGGGAGATAATTAACCAAAACTTTTTGAACTGTTTCGTTTCAAGAGGTTTTTATTATAATTTTATTAGGATTCTAATTATTTGCAATACCTCATGATATAATAGAATAACTAAAAATGAAATGAGAATTTCTATGCATATTGAAAAATTAAAATACTTCATAGATTTGTATGAATGTAGAAATTATATAGAAACAGCTCGTAAAAACTTTATTTCACAAGCATCTATTAGCCAATACATTTCTTCACTTGAAAAAGAATTTAACACGAAATTTTTTGATAGAAGTGTGACTCCTATTCAACCAACTTTAGCTGGAAAAATGCTATATAATAATGCAAAATGATGTTAAAGCAGTATGAAGAAACAAAAATTCAAATACAACATTCAATAAATACCTTGAAGCCAAGACTCAGTATTGCCTATACTTCTTTATATGATTTAAGATTACCCCTACCTTTTATCTCCTATCTTAAAGAAATTGGCTTTCCTATCAACATTCAATTAAAAAAGTAGAAGGAAAAAATATTGAAACCTATGTTACAAAAGATATTTCTGATTTGGCATTATCATTTGGAGAAGAATTTACCAGTAAAAACATTTCAAAATTAGTGATAAAATCAGGTAGATATAATGCATTGGTCGCTCAGGGACACCCACTATTTGATTATCAGGTTATTAATGTTTCGGAACTGTATCAGTATCCTTTGTTAATGTTGAGTGAGGAGAGCATGGGTAAAAGTTATGTCATTATGAAAGAACGTTCGCTAAAAGATGGCTTTTATCCTAATATTGCTAGGACGGTTGATGATTTTGAAGAAAGTTTCTTTTATATATTATCAGAACAACTTATTGGATTTGGAACAGATGATTTTAATTTATCTAAATTAGATGGAATGATTCGAAGCATTCCGATTGAAGGTAGCTGGCATACTTATGAAATTGTTCTAGCTTATCAAAAAGATTCTAAAAATCAAACACTTATTGATTTTCTAACCATTTTTGATAATTCCTTATTATGATTTCTAATGGGCCATAAAAAAATAGGATTGAATTTTAGATAGCGTTTACATTATAATAAAACTAACAATAAAGTAAATATCTTTTAAGGAGAAGTATTATGACAAAAATTGTTGTTAATGGTGTTGATGGAAACTTTGGCTCACAAGTCGCTAAACATATTCAAAATTTGTTACCAAAGGACGATTTATTATTTACTGCACCTAGAGAGGAAGCATTAAAACCTTATCAAGAACAAGGTATTAAGACAGCAGTAGCTGATTTTAACTCATTGGAGAATCTTGTAAAAGTGTTTGAAAATGCAAATAAAGTACTTCCGATTTCAATGCCTTTTGTTGGTGAAAAAACGTTGTAAAGTTCATCAAAATGTAGTTGAAGCTTGTGTTAAAGCAAATGTTAGACAAATTGTATACACCTCAGTACTTTCAGATAGTCACCCACTTAATCCAAGTATTGAAAATATAGACCATAGTTTTACAGAAGCTATCATTCAGAATTCACCATTAGACTACATTTTCCTTCGTAATTCTTTATTTGCAGAAGCTTTTATTAGTGATTATTTAAGAGCAGTGGATGCAAAAGAAGAGGTTATTTCTAAAAATATGGGCGATGGTCGAGTTTGGTTTATTTCTCGTCGAGATGCAGCCTTTGCTGCGAGTTGTGCCCTTTCCAATGACCTTCTTCATCGTGAAGTATTGAATATTAATGGTATTGAACCGATTTCTTATCAAAACTTTCTAGACATTGCCAATAAGGCAACAGGAAATCATATCGCATATAATAAATTAACAGACGATGAATTATATGCCTATTTCGATTCTATTGGAGTTCCAAGAGATACTGACGGTGACTTTAGTAAGAGTCCTATCCAAGCTACATCAGAAGGTATGGTAAGTTTTGGTACAACAGTGACAGAAGGCTTTTTAGATGTTCCAGTTAGTGATTTTGTTAAATTGACAGGACGTAAACCACTTAGCCTATCAGAGATGTTTGAAAATGTGGACGATTATTTACTAGGAGAGCGTCATACTGTAGAATAATTTTTGTCGGTTAACAATGAACAGCTGGAGTCAGATGACTTCAGCTGTTTGTTTATATGACTTTCAGTCCATCACGCTATCAAGCTGTCAGAAGCAAAAAAATCATGATCACCCATTAACGGGTAGTCATGATTTAGTAATCAATTTTTTGTTCTTCGGTGATGAGGTTTGTCATTTTTTGGGGATTGATGATGCGAATTTGGTGGCCAACCTTGTCAATCAGGCCTTCTTCACGCAGGGCTTTGACCATGCGGGCAATTGTCACAGAATGCATACCAAGATAGCTGGCGATTTCTTGGTAAGTAAAGACAGTGTCGAGCAACAGCTCGCCAGAAGGTTCTTGCTCAGCTTGGTCCATCAAAAAGCGGCTGAATTGCACAAGGGCAGGTTCGTTTTTGCTGCTATGAAAATGCTCCATCAAATACACCAAGTTTTCAGTGAGGGTATTGACCATCAGCGCTGTGATAGATGGAAAACCGAGCAATTCCTGAAAACTGCGGTTTGAAATGCGGTAAGCAACGCAAGGGGTTTTAGCAATGATAGAGAAGGTCTTTTTGCCATAATAATTTAAATTAAAGGTTGTCATAAGGGATGTAAATCCGACAAATTGTTCTCTCTTAAAGTAGAGGTAGGTGGTTTCCTTGCCGTCAAGAGAAATGGACGAGAGTGCGCAAATGCCTGAAGACAGGATGAAGATGTCCCCGTTAGACTCTCCTGCGATGGATGTGGCTAGGCAGTCCCCTTTTTTAAATGTGACCCTCTCCCCATATTGTAAAAGCTCTGTGATGTCAACTGTTGTATGCATATATGCCCTTTCTAAGTTACAAGCTGTGCCCGTTTAATTACTTAGTTTACGTTAATTTTGGTTTTTAATCAAGTCCTTATTTTCTAAAAATAGTTTAAAAATATCTTGGTAAAGTGTTTTAAAATGGCTATTTTTTCGCCAGATAAAAGTAAAATCATGACAAACTGGTGGAATATCAAGGTCGATGGCCACCAATTTTCCAGAAGCCAATTCATTTTTGACCACGCTGCGATAAACAAAACTAATCCCTACATTGTGCGCGACCAAGCTGCGAATCATATTGAGGCTACCAATTTCAGTGACTTGTCGAAAATCATTGATAGATAGGTTGTTTTCTTTGAGAATGAGCGACAGCATTTCACGCGTGCCAGACCCCTGTTCTCTGATGATAATAGGATAATCCAACAAGGTTTCCAAGGTCACAGCTTTGCCATTTAAATCTGACTGCGACGAAGCAACGGCGATGAAGGGCTCTGACGTGTAAGGGAGAAAATCGTATTTTTCCTTAGAGAAAAAGCCCTCGATAATGGCAAAATCAATCTTTCCTTGATCCAGTGCCTTGAGCAAGGACGTGGTATTATTGACCAGCATGTTGAATTGGTATTGGGAATATTGTGAAAAGATGTGAATCAAGGAGTCACACAAGATAAATTCCCCGATGGTGGAAGTGGCGCCAAAATTCAATGGTTTGACATCTTTCTTCAAATCCGATTTGAAATGCTGGATGTCATTGTTGATGGTCATGAGCAAATTCAGCAACTCTTCGCCGTTTTGCGTCAATTGGCAATGTTTTCCTGAAAAGGTGAAGAGCTTGGTTTGATACTCGATTTCCAAGGCTTGAATGTGCTTGGTGACAGCAGGTTGTGTGATGTGAAGTTCCTTGGCGGCTTGGGTAAAGTTCATGGTTTCACATACTTTCATAAACGTAAACACACGATAGTCCAACATGGTGGGATTTGTCCTTTATCATTCTTTTTTGTTATTATATCATAAAAAAGAATAATTTTACATTATAGTTAAGAGGGGGTATAATTATTGTCATGAAAAGGAGTTTGAAACTATTATGACATTTCAGAAAAAAGTTCCCGGTGTTTTATTTTGTACCATTTTAGCCTTGCCAGCTTGGTTTTTAGGGGAAAAATTCCCTCTTGTTGGTGCTCCGGTATTTGCCATTTTGCTTGGTATGATTATCGGTAATTTTCACACTAATCGTGAACAAACGGCGGAAGGGATTGCCTTCACTTCAAAATACGTTTTGCAAATCGCCGTTGTGCTTTTGGGATTTGGTCTTAACTTGACCCAAGTGGTGAAAGTAGGGACAGAATCTTTACCTATTATCATCAGCACCATTTTGGTATCGTTAATCATTGCCTTTCTTTTGCAAAGATGGTTGAAGCTTGACGTCAATACAGCAACCTTGGTTGGTGTTGGGTCATCTATTTGTGGTGGTTCAGCCATTGCAGCGACAGCGCCAGTTATCCAAGCCAAAGACGAAGAAGTGGCTAAAAGTATCTCAGTTATCTTCTTGTTCAACATCTTGGCAGCCTTGATTTTCCCAACCCTTGGGGAATTGCTTCACTTGTCAAACCACGGTTTTGCGGTCTTTGCAGGTACAGCCGTTAATGATACCTCATCTGTAACAGCGGCTGCAACAGCTTGGGATGCTGTACACGGTTCAAATACACTTGACGGAGCAACCATTGTTAAATTAACACGTACATTGGCTATTATCCCGATTACCTTAGGTTTGTCATTTTACAGAGCTTACAAAATGCAAAAAAATGGTGGAGAAGCTAAACAAACCTTCCAATTGCGTAAATCTTTCCCAACCTTTATTTTATTCTTCTTGATGGCATCAATCATCACAACAATTGCCAGCAGCATGGGTGTTGACACTGTGATTTTTGATAACTTGAAAGTTCTTTCAAAATTCTTCATCGTTATGGCTATGGGAGCTATTGGTTTGAATACCAACCCTGTGAAATTGGTCAAAACTGGTGGACAAGCCATCATGCTTGGGGCTATTTGTTGGGTAGCAATTACTTGCGTGAGCCTCTTCATGCAACATTCTCTAGGTATTTGGTAATTTTTGACAAAAATCTGAGTCGAAAGGCTCAGTTTTTTTGTGCCCAAAACGCCTGACGTGGCTTTTGTGAGCTTATGTTATCCTATGAGTCCTGAATTTGTTATAATAAAGGGTATGAACGAACTGATTAAACACAAATTACAATTATTGCCAGATAGTCCAGGATGCTATATCCACAAAGACAAGCATGGCAAGATTATTTATGTGGGAAAGGCTAAAAATCTGAAAAACCGTGTTCGGAGTTATTTCCACGGTAGCCACGATACCAAGACGGAATTATTGGTGTCTGAGATTGCGGATTTTGAGTATATTGTGACAGGGTCAAATACTGAAGCCCTATTGCTTGAAATCAATCTCATCCAAGAAAACCAACCCAAGTACAACATTCGGCTAAAAGATGATAAGTCTTACCCTTTTATCAAGATTACGGTCAACGAGCAATACCCACGATTGCTCATTACGCGTCAAATCAAAAAAGACGGTGCCATGTATTTTGGCCCCTATCCTGACTCGGGGGCGGCAAATGAAATCAAACGGCTTTTGGACCGCATTTTCCCCTTTAAAAAATGCACCAATCCAGCCAATAAAGTTTGTTTTTACTACCATTTAGGGCAATGCAACGCCCACACGATTTGCCATGTGGATCACCAGTATTTTGTTGATATGGCGCAAGACGTCAAGCATTTTCTTAATGGTCAAGACGATAAAATTGTCAACGAACTCAAGGCAAAAATGCAAGCAGCTTCAGATGAAATGGCTTTTGAGCGTGCGGCAGAATACCGTGACTTGTTGCAGGCCATCTCGACCTTGCGCACTAAACAACGGGTGATGAACCAAGACATGATGGACCGTGATATTTTTGGGTATTATGTCGATAAAGGGTGGATGTGCGTCCAAGTTTTCTTTGTTCGTCAAGGCAAACTCATTCAGCGGGATGTCAATATGTTTCCTTATTATGACGAGCCTGAGGAAGATTTCTTGACTTATGTGGGGCAATTTTACCGTGACAAGAAGCACTTTGTACCCAAAGAAATCTTCATTCCCAATGACATTGACGAGGACTTGGTTAAGGCTGTGGTAGATGCTAAAATCGTCAAACCGCAACGAGGTGAGAAAAAGCATTTGGTCAATTTAGCGACAAAAAATGCCCGTGTCAGCCTGCAACAAAAATTTGATTTGCTTGAAAAAGACATGAAAAAGACCTACGGTGCTATTGAAAATATTGGAAACTTGTTGCATATTCCAAAACCTGTTCGCATCGAGGCTTTTGATAATTCCAATATTCAAGGAACGAGCCCAGTGTCTGCCATGGTGGTCTTTATTAACGGTAAGCCAAGCAAGAAAGATTACCGCAAATTCAAAATCAAGACGGTTGTGGGGCCTGATGATTATGCCAGTATGCGCGAAGTGCTTTACCGCCGTTACCACCGCATGATGACAGAAGGGCAAACACCGCCTGATTTGATTATCATTGATGGGGGACAAGGTCAGGTCAATGTGGCGCGTGATGTCATTGAAAAGCAACTTGGCTTGTCTATTCCCATCGCAGGTTTGCAAAAAAATGACAAACACCAAACCCATGAATTGCTATTTGGTAATCCCTTGGAGGTGGTTCCTCTCCCACGCAACTCAGAAGAATTTTTCCTTTTGCAACGTATTCAAGACGAGGTGCACCGCTTTGCCATTACCTTTCACCGTCAAGTGCGCAGTAAAAATTCCTTCTCATCTAAGTTGGATGGCATTGCAGGTTTGGGACCAAAGCGCAAGCAATTGCTCATGAAACACTTCAAGAGTCTTGCCAATATTCAAAAAGCAGATGTGGAGGCTATCAGGAAGTGTGGCATTCCGCAAAACGTAGCGCTCGCAGTCAAGGAACGCCTTCAAGAAGAAACAGAGGCTTAATGGTGTTTTTAGATTGTGTTATCGCCTAAACTATTCTAACATGGATAAGGATTTTTTTAAGGAGATGATCATGTTTCAGAATGTAAGAGAGAGGCTTTCTCGTTTCCGAGAAAAAGAGGTTTGGCTATCCGGCCTTATCACCGTGGTAGCCGCCTTTGTATTGATTCTTCCTCAAGTATTAACAAAAGGAGTCATTGCTGGCAGTGATTTTCTTTTTCATTACAACCGTTTTTACGAAACGGCCATGCAGATAAAGACGGGCAATTTCAGCTACTTTATTTCGCTATTTGGCTTTTACAGTTCGGGCCGCATTGTTAACGCCTTATATGGTCCGTATTTTGCCTATTTTCAAGGGCTTTTAGTGCTCATCAGCCGAAATTGGTACACGTATCAGCTGGTGTCACGCTTTCTCATGGGCATTATCGCTGGCTTTTCCATGAATGCTCTTACCAAGCGAGCAGGCGTTAAGCCTAAGATTTCCCTAGCCATAGCGGTCTTTTACATGACTACGTTTTCCATTCAGTACTGGACTTTCCGTCAAGGATTTTCAAGCTGGGGAGCAGCCGTCATGCCTTGGTGCTTGATTCCTGCCATTGATTTTATTCAAACGAAGAAAATTGCGCCTGTTCGTTTAGCAGTGGCGGTGTCTGTTATGGTGCAGATTCATATGCTGAGTGCTTTCTTGCTCATTTTGGCCTACCTGCCTTTTTACCTCTATGGTTTTGTCAAATCCACGGACAAGAAAAACATCTTGTGGAATGGCATCAAGGCTGTCGCCCTAGCCCTTGTTTTAACGGCAAATGTTTGGGTGGTGCTGGCAAATGTCGGACGTGCCAACAATCTGGTTGAGCCTTTTATCAATTCAAAACTGTATATCATGACGGTCAATCAGCGTAGCATTCAGTGGTTGATAACACCGATTCCTTTGCTGCTCATGGTCTTGTACCAGCTCTATTTCACTTTCAAACATTGGCGTCATTTTGATACGCTCTTGCGTTTGGTGGTAGGGTCATTTTTCCTATTTTTGGTGCTATCCAGCAGCATTTTCCCTTGGTATTCCATCAACAAATTGAACCTATCCTTGGTCAACCTCATTCAATTTCCTTTCCGCTTTTTCATTCCAGCAACGGTACTCTTGTTATTAGCGGTGGCTTTAATTCTTGAGAGGTATTTTGATGTCAAGTGGTCACGCTGGGTAACGATTGGCTTATTGCTGGTTAATGTGGTTAGTTTTGCTCAAATTATGCATTTGCAGCAGGAAAAAATCACTGAATATTACACAGCCAAACACCCTATTAAAAACAAAAAACACACCTTTGTTCTTGGCAACACCAAAGCTGTCCAAGCAAGCTTTTACAGTTCTAATTTGAATGATTTGCTGGACTTGATTGCCAAATCAACACCAGACTACTTGCCATCTAAAAAGTCAAATACCGACAACAAGTATGTTTTGTATGAGAAATTTGTCCTCAAACATACGGACGATTTCAAAAAATCACAAGACGGCAGCACCTTGATAGTGACTTGGAATGCGGACAACGACGGCACGGTTAGTTTACCAGTTGCCAAGTATCAAGATACGCAGCTTGTTTTAAACGGCAAGAAATTAACGTCTAAGGACTACCTTTTGTCTGGTATTGGAACACCGACAGTTACCCAACGAATTGGTAAAAACACGTTAGAAGTCACTTACCAAGTTGGGACATGGTTCTATGCGCTTATCATTATCAATCTACTAACTTGGGTCGCAGTCTTGTTTGTGCCGATGGTTAGACGGTCTTAGAGATGGTGGAAAAATTATTTTCTACTATCTAGCGATTTTCCTACGATTTATGATAGTTTTGCATCTCAGAGCTTTTCTGCTTGTTTTTGTAGTAATTGCAATTAGTATCTCTCTGGGATGCTTTTTGTATATCTAAGCGACTAACTGTTTTTCAGAATACTCTGTAGTTTTTAATAATCATTCTAAAGAATTGTAATAAGATAAACGGATGTCACCTTAGCTTAGAAAATGGTATAACAGTAGGATATGAAATAGGAGTTAGGAGAGAAAAAGGATGACTGAGGAATTTGATTACGTTGCTTTTGCGAAAGAGTTTGAAGCTGCTAATGGACGACCACCATCAGCTAAAGAACTAGACGATGCAAAGTGGTCTCATTATGGGGTTAAATGGGGAACACCAGAAAGAAGTACAGGCTAGACTAGAAAGCTTAAAACCTAGCTCTGGGGAGCGTTTAATCGATCTTTTTGGCTATTTGATAAAAGGTGTTGGCTTTTTATCACGAGGCTTTCTGAGAGCCTTAGTTCTTTTGGTACAAACACCAGTTTATTTAGTATCGTTTGTATTCAACTACATAAGATCTGCCATAGCGGTTATGATTATGTTTTTTGTAACTAAAGTGGCAATGTTTTTTGGTAGTTAACGTTTTCATGGAGCATCTTAATATTTCAAATTTATCTCAAGCTTCAGGTTTACTCGGATTCTTTGGAAAACTTGTAATGATCTACAATTTGCAGCCCAACTTCTGGGCATATCCAGCCGTTGACATTATAGTAATACAGGTTGCTATCATCTTTTTTTGCTTTAGTCATGACATTCTCAAAAATAGATGAAAGACGCTAAATAGTTTTTAAGAACCTTTCGAGGTTCTTTTATTTTTGATTGGAAAGGAGTTGTATGAAAGATATTCTTTCAGAATTGACCAAAAGTTTGGAGATTACCCTGTTTTATTGACTGTTATTCTTTAAGATTATTTTTCTAGTTGTTGTTTTTTGATTTTGGCAAAATAATTTTGTTTAATTGTTAACAAAATGCTAAAATAAAGAGGCATAGAATATCTTAGGAGGGCGAAGCTTATGAAATTCCTAGAATTAAACAAAAAGCGTCACGCAGTCAAACATTTCAATGACAAACTAGTGGATTACAAAGATTTACGCACAGCCATTGAAATCGCCACCTTATCGCCAAGTGCGAATAACCTGCAACCTTGGAAATTTGTGGTTGTCAAGGACAAAAAGGCAGAACTCGCTCAAAGCATGCCTGGACCAAACCGAAAACAAGTGGAAGAAGCACAATATGTGGTTGCCTTGTTTACGGATACTGATTTGGTGCAACGTTCGCGTAAAATTGCACGTATCGGGGTCAAATCATTAAGCAATGACCAATTGAGCTACTACATGGAAACCTTGCCAGCACGATTTGCAGCTTTTGATGACCAACACAAAGGAGAATATCTGGCTCTTAATGCTGGTATCGTGGCGATGAATTTTGTATTGGCTTTAACAGACCAAGGTTTGGCTTCCAATATGATTTTAGGATTTGATAAATCAGTAACCAACGATATTCTAAACATCGACCACCGTTTCCAACCTGAATTGTTGATTACGGTTGGTTACAGCGACGAAACATTAGAACCAAGTTATCGTTTGCCTGTGGATGACCTCATTGAACGCCGATGAGTCGTCTGATTATGTGAAACAAGCGTGTGATATGATACGTCAATAGCTCTCAAACGGAGGCAAAATCATATCTTAGAAGGAGTTTGAAAAATGACAGTAGATTTTAGAGCAGAGGTGGACAAGCGCAAAGACGCCATGATGGATGACTTATTTGCCTTGTTGCGCATCAATTCAGAACGTGATGATAGCCAAGCAGATAGCAAACACCCATTTGGACCTGGACCTGTGAAAGCTTTGGAGCATTTCTTGGCAATGGCAGAGCGCGATGGTTACAAGATACGTAATATTGATAACTACGCAGGGGATTTTGAATTTGGTGAAGGTGACGAAGTCCTTGGTATCTTTGCTCACTTAGACGTTGTGCCTGCAGGTAGTGGCTGGGATACTGACCCTTACGAACCTGTTATCAAGGATGGTCGTTTGTATGCGCGTGGGTCATCTGATGACAAAGGCCCAACTATGGCTTGTTATTATGCCCTAAAAATCATCAAAGAACTTGGCTTGCCAGTTTCTAAAAAAGTACGCTTTATCGTCGGTACAGATGAAGAATCAGGCTGGGGCGACATGGATTATTACTTTGCCCACAATGGCTTGAAAGACCCTGACTTTGGCTTCTCACCTGATGCAGAATTCCCAATTATTAATGGGGAAAAGGGAAATATCACAGAGTACTTGCATTTTGCTGGTGAAAACGATGGTGCTTTCCAACTGCTTAGCTTTAAAGCAGGGCTTCGTGACAATATGGTACCAGAATCTGCCACTGCAACCTTCACTGCTAACAGCAGCCTAGCAGACCTTCAAGACAAATTGGCAGCCTTTACAAGCGCTGAAGGTTTAACCGCAGAATTAACACAAGACGGTGATGTTTACCGCGTGACCCTTATCGGAAAATCAGCTCACGGTTCAACACCAGAAGCAGGTATCAACGGGGCAACCTACTTGGCAACTTTCTTGAACCAATTTGACTTTGCTGGAGCAGCTAAAGCTTACTTGAATGTCACTGCCAATGTCTTACACCGTGATTTTGCTGGTAAAAAACTGGGTGTGGCTTATACAGACGCTAAAATGGGTGCCCTTAGCATGAACGCTGGTGTCTTTACCTTTGACCGTCATTCAGATGACAACACAATCACGCTTAACTTCCGTTACCCACAAGGTACGACACCACAAGCTATCAAAGAACAATTGGAAACTTTGGAAGGTGTAACATGCGTGACTCTTTCAGACCACGAACACACCCCACACTACGTGCCAGCTGATGACCCATTGGTCGCAACGCTTCTTTCTGTTTACGAAAAACAAACAGGCCTTAAAGGTTACGAACAAGTTATCGGTGGTGGAACATTCGGACGTCTTCTTGAACGTGGTGTTGCCTTTGGCGCTATGTTCCCAGGTTATGTGAATACCATGCACCAAGCCAATGAATTTGCGGACGTCGAAGACCTTTACCGTGCAGCTGCTATTTACGCAGAAGCTATTTACGAATTAATCAAATAATAAACAGTAAGGGAGAGAACTCTGAAAAGAATATCTCTTCTTTGTTTTGAGGAGCATGTGATGGATACCATTGACCAATTAGTAGCAGATATTATGGCAGATGAGCAAAATATCGCCTACACCAAAAAAGGCATCAAGCCCTTATTTACCGTACCAAGCACTGCACGCATCAATATTGTCGGACAGGCACCAGGTATTCGTGCCCAAGAGTCAGGCTTGTATTGGAATGACCCGAGTGGGGACAATTTGCGCAAGTGGCTTGGGGTTGACCGAGAGATGTTTTACCATTCAGGGCTTTTTGCGGTGGTTCCGATGGATTATTATTTTCCTGGTACGGGGAAATCAAGGGACTTGCCGCCTCGCAAGGGCTTTGCCCAAAAATGGCACGAGCGAACCCTCGCTCTAGCACCGCAGATTGAATTGCACATTTTGGTGGGGTCTTACGCTCAGCGCTATTATTTGCACCAAAAATCGTCTGCCAGATTGACTGAAACGGTCAAACATTACAAAGATTATTTGCCGACCTTTTTTCCGTTGGTGCATCCATCGCCTCGCAATAACATTTGGCAAGCTAAAAATCCTTGGTTTGCGGAATATGTGATTCCAGATTTGCAAGCGCGTGTCAAGGAAATTCTCTCGAAATAAGGCAAAAACTCGCTGTTCGGGCGAGTTTTTTAGTGCAAGAAAAGCAACAGACGATTGTTTGAAAACGCAAACAAGTCCATGCTATAATGAAGGTGTTCCAAAGAGGGAGGGAGAAAAGATGGAAACAAAGGATATCTTAAAAGCAATTCGCACGAAACACCATCTCACGCAGGATGATATGGCTGATAAGTTGTTTGTTACCCGCCAAGCTGTTTCACGTTGGGAAAATGGGGATTCAACCCCAAATATCGAAACCCTGAAACAGATTTCCATTACTTTTGACGTGTCAATCAATACATTGCTAGGAAGTCCAAGAAAGCTTATTTGCCAGTGTTGTGGCATGCCGCTGGATGAGGACGATATGATTAGTAGAGAAGTGGATAAGCATTTCAACGAGGACTATTGCAAATGGTGTTACACGGATGGGCAGTTTGTTTATCAAACGATGGATGATTTGCTTGATTTCTTGGTCGCTCATATGTCAAATGACACCTACACCCCTGAGCAGACCAGAGCTTATTTTTCTGAGCAATTGCTAACATTGAAGCACTGGAAATTAAAAAAGCCGCTACTGTAGTAGCAGCACTTGGCAAGAAATCTGAAAAGTGATTTTTTGCTTTTTATTTTCCAAGACAGAATTGGCTAAAGAGTTTGGTGATTAACTCATCTGGGGCAGCATCTCCAGTGATTTCACCGAGAATTTCCCAGCAACGTGTCAAATCAACTTGCAGCAAATCAACAGGCATTCCTAGATCAAGCCCTTCATTGACCGCTTGCAAACTTTGCACCGCCTTTTCAATCAATGAAATGTGGCGAGCATTTGACAAGTAGGTTGCATCTTTTTCAACCAAACCAGCGTTATCGAAGAAGAGTTGGTTGATGCGGTCTTCGATAAGGTCGATATTTTGGTTGGTGAGAACGGAGATGCGAATAACATCCTCAGGCAATTGGTCAGCCTCGATTTGTTCAGGCAGGTCTGTTTTATTGAGCAAAATGATGCGGTTGCTATTTTTGCTAAGTTCTAGCAGAGCGCGGTCTTGATCGGTCAAAGGTTCAGAACTGTTGAGGACAAGCAGAACCAAGTCAGCTTCCTCAAGGGCCTTTTTAGAGCGTTCAACACCAATTTTTTCCACGACATCATCCGTTTCGCGAATACCAGCAGTATCTACCAATTTCAGCGGAACACCCTTGATATTCACGTATTCTTCAATCACATCACGCGTGGTTCCTTCGATATCCGTGACAATGGCCTTATCTTCACGCAAGAGATTGTTCAGCAGGCTTGATTTTCCAACATTTGGACGACCAATAATCGCTGTTGACAAGCCTTCACGCAAGATTTTCCCACGGCGAGCGGTGCGCAATAAATTTTCCAAAAGTGCTTGGAATTCTTGCGTTTTTTCACGAATCAAAGCGGTGGTCATTTCTTCTACATCGTCGTATTCTGGGTAATCAATATTGACCTCGACTTGAGCCAGTGTGTTGAGGATTTCTTGGCGCGTGTCGTTGATGAGTTGTGACAAAGAGCCATCTAGCTGCTTGACGGCAATATTCATGGCTTTGTCGGTCTTAGCACGGATAATATCCATCACGGCTTCGGCTTGGGTCAAATCCACACGACCATTCAAAAAGGCGCGCTTGGTAAATTCCCCAGGCTCTGCTAAGCGAGCTCCTTGACGCAAAACCAATTGCAAAATTTCATTGGTCACCGCAACCCCGCCGTGTGTGTTGATTTCAATCACATCTTCGCAAGTAAAGGTTTTAGGCGCCAGCATGACAGACACCATGACTTCATCAAGAACTTCATCCTTATCAGGGTCGACAATGTGACCGTAGTTAATGGTGTGCGTAGCCACTTGGTTTAGGTCTTTCCCACGGTATATTTTTTGCGCAATCGCTAGCGCATCTGTTCCAGAAATTCTGACAATCCCAATGGCCCCTTCACCAAGAGGAGTTGAGATAGCAGCAATTGTATCAAATTCATTAGTAATCATACTGCTATTGTAACGTAAAAACAGCATTCTAGCAATCAGAAAGGGCTCTCTTACAAAAACTCCCCTAACTGATAAATACACACAATACAAACGCCCAAAATCATGGTATAATA
>NZ_DBPA01000051.1:0-337 GCF_002300045.1 Streptococcus sp. UBA632
ATGTCACAGAATTTGCTATTCCAGCTAGCACACAAAAGTTGTATTTGTCTCCGGTTTTAGATGGCTATAATAGTGAGATTATCGCTTACCAGCTATCAACTTCGCCTAATTTAGAACAGATCAGACTAATGTTAACGCAAGCTTTTCCGGATACCCATTATAATCATACGATTCTCCACAGTGACCAAGGTTGGCAATACCAACATCGATGTTATCATGAATTTCTTAATCAAAAGGGAATTCGTCTATCCATGTCCCGTAAAGGCAATAGCCCAGATAATGGCATGATGGAATCCTTCTTTGGTATCTTAAAGTCAGAAATGTTTTATGGCTTTGA
>NZ_DBPA01000051.1:471-4135 GCF_002300045.1 Streptococcus sp. UBA632
TCCAACTTTTTGGGGTCAGATCAACTTCAGGGTTATTTGCTACTTTTTTGCTGCTCTTTTTAAGAAATCAGTGGTGCCGTGTGGCAAAATCAACAAAACGGAATTTCTCCAGCTTGTGTCTGCTTTCGGTGAATTGAAATTGGCGCTTGTCCGCCAGATAGACCTTGGATTTGACGGACACAACATGGTGTTCAGGACCAATATCTAGCAAGAGCTTATCACGGTCTGTCAGCTGGTCAATGGTGATTTCTTTTTGCGCATAAGCAATGCTGAGGTGCAGTTGCTTTTCCAAATAAGCGTAAATAGACACCTCAGCAATCTCTCGTGTCATGTCAGGCACGAGAGATTTGTCTAAATAATCGATATCAAGCACCGAAGCAACCTCGTCAACCACACGTTGGCGAATGACCCGCCAAACCAAGTGATTTTTTTGAAACCCTGTGAGAGCAGCCAGTGTGTCATCGACAATCAGTTTATCAATACTGATAACATTGGTTTTAGAAGTGATGTGATGGGCATCCACCAATTCTTTGTAGCTGGTTAGTTTGGACACTGGAAAGTCAATGGGATCATTTTTGACCACTTGGGAGCCTGATCCATGGATTTTCTTGATAAGTCCAGCTTCAGCCAAAAGCCCCAAAGCCTTACGAATGGTGTCGCGGCTTACTTGGTAGGTTTTGGTCAACTCATTTTCAGTGGGAAGGTAGTCCCCAGCTTGATAGACCCCAGCGTTAATATCATGTTCGAGTTTTTTAAAAATATATTCGTATTTTTTCATGTGCTCTTTAGGAAAAACTCCTCAGTTTTATAGATTTGTTTTTAAAATACCATACAACTTATCTTTTTTCAAGGGATTTTTAGGTTTTTTTGAAGCAAACAACTTGCATACAATACCGAAAACGATTACAACAACCTTGTAAATAAAGCTAGCGACTATTTATAGACTAACGAAGGAGTCGGTTTTACCGAGGAGATATGGGAAAATTTGAAAAAGAAGCTCGCGAGATGCTAGAAGCAATCGGCGGGAAGGATAATATTGCGGCAGTGACACATTGTGCTACTCGGATGCGTTTTGTTTTAAATGATGACAGCAAGGCAGATGTCAAGCGTTTAGAAGCTATCCCTGCTGTTAAGGGAACCTTTACCAATGCAGGTCAATTTCAAGCGATTATTGGAAATGACGTTCCTATTTTTTATAATGATTTTACAGCGATTTCTGGTATTGAAGGTGTTTCAAAAGAAGCGGCTAAATCAGCAGCGCAACGCAATCAAAATTGGCTTCAGTGTGCCTTGGCCATGATGGCAGAGATTTTCACGCCAATTATTCCAGCGATTATCGTTGGTGGTTTGATTTTAGGTTTTCGAAATATCCTAGAAGGGGTGCAGTGGTCAGCCCTAAATGGCAAAACCATTGTTGAAGTCTCTCAATTTTGGTCAGGTGTGAATGCTTTCTTGTGGTTACCAGGTGAGGCTATCTTCCACTATTTACCAGTGGGGATTGTATGGTCGGTCACACGGAAAATGGGAACCAGTCAAATTTTAGGGATTATCCTTGGAATTTGTTTGATTTCACCAAATCAATTGCTAAATGCGTACAGTGTGGCTAGTACCTCAGCGGCAGATATTGCCGCTATCTGGACTTGGGATTTTGGTTTTTTCACCGTTCGTATGATTGGTTATCAAGCTCAAGTCATTCCAGCGCTTTTGGCAGGTTTGGCTCTGGCTTATCTAGAACGTTTCTGGCGCAAACACATTCCAGAAGTGGTTTCTATGATTTTTGAGCCTTTTCTATCTTTGATTCCAGCTTTGATTTTGGCGCATACAGTACTTGGGCCAGTTGGTTGGACCATCGGTAAAGGCATTTCAGCTGTTGTGCTTGCTGGTTTGACAGGTCCTGTGAAGTGGCTCTTTGGAGCAATTTTTGGTGCTCTTTATGCCCCACTCGTTATCACAGGCTTGCACCACATGACCAACGCTATCGATACCCAATTGATTGCGGATGCTGGTGGCACAGGGCTTTGGCCAATGATTGCCTTATCAAATATTGCACAGGGTTCAGCAGTTTTGGCTTTTTATGTGATGAATCGTCATGACGAACGTGAGGCGCAGATTTCCTTACCAGCAGCTATTTCAGCTTATCTTGGTGTTACGGAACCAGCTCTTTTTGGGGTCAGCTTGAAATACATTTATCCATTTGTGGCGGGTATGATTGGTTCAGGTATTGCAGGACTATTTTGTACAAGCTTTAACATTACAGCCAACGCCATTGGTATTGGTGGACTTCCAGGGATTTTATCTATTCAAGCCAAATACATGAGCTTATTTGCCATCAATATGGTTATTGCCGTCGTGGTACCGTTTGTCTTGAGCTTGGTATTCCGAAAAATAGGTTTCTTGACCAAGACAGAAGATGATTTGAAAGCCAGCGAACAATCGCAAGTTCAAGCCGTTATTGAAGCGAAAAAAGATGCTGAAGCACCTGCTGGAACAGTTGTTACAGTAAAAAGCCCACTTTCAGGAGTGGCAAAACCCTTGAGCGAATCACCAGACCCTGTCTTCTCTCAAGGTGTCATGGGGCAAGGTATCGTGATTGAACCTGACAAAGGGGAATTGGTTGCCCCAATTGACGGTGTAGTGTCTGTTTTATTCCCAAGCAAACACGCGGTGGGGCTGATTTCAGACGAAGGCATAGAATTGTTGATGCATATTGGGATGGATACGGTTAGCCTTGATGGTAAAGGGTTTACGGCAGAAGTGAAACAAGGTGACTGAGTGTTGGCAGGTGATGTCTTAATTCGTTTTGACATTCAAACGATTCAAGAAGCAGGTTACCCTGTTACAACGCCTGTCATTGTAACCAATCAAAACGATTTCCAAACAGACGTGACAAGAGCATTACCATGTGATATTGCGCATGGGGAAACGATTTTCACAGCAAGTAAATTGTGATAAAGGAGCAAAAAGTGGTATTTGATAAGAAAAAAGTCGTTTATCAGATTTATCCAAAATCGTATAAGGACACGACAGGCAATGGTGTCGGCGATTTGCGCGGGATTATAAGCAAATTGCCTTATTTAGAAGAATTGGGTGTTGATGTCATTTGGCTCAACCCTTTCTATCCAAGCCCTCAGCGTGACAATGGATATGATATTTCAGATTACACCGCGGTCAATCCCTTGTTTGGTAGCATGGCTGATTTTGAAGATTTGGTTCAAAAAGGCAAGGCATACGGTATTGATATTATGCTAGATATGGTGTTGAATCATTGTTCGACGGATCATGAGTGGTTTCAAAAAGCTTTGGCGGGAGATCGCTATTACCAAGATTTCTTTATCTTGCGGGATCAGCCGACCAACTGGGCCTCTAAATTCGGCGGCAATGCCTGGGCGCCTTTTGGGGACACGGGCAAATATTACCTGCATTTGTTTGATGTGACCCAAGCAGATTTGAATTGGCGCAACCCTCATGTGCGCAAAGAGTTGTTTAAGGTGGTAAATTTTTGGCGTGACAAAGGCGTGACATGTTTCCGCTTTGATGTCATTAACTTGATTGGTAAAGACGAGGTGCTAAAAGACAATGACCAATTTGACGGCAAACCTGAATACACTGACCGTCCGATTGCGCACGACTACCTAAAAATGCTCAATCAAGCCACTTTTGGACA
>NZ_DBPA01000051.1:4222-10564 GCF_002300045.1 Streptococcus sp. UBA632
ACATGGTTTTCAATTTCCACCACCTCAAAGTGGATTACGACCAAGGGCAAAAATGGACCTTGAAGCCCTTTGATTTTGCAGAACTCAAAACCTTGTTCCATACTTGGGGTGAAGAGATGAGTGAGGGTGGCGGCTGGTCAGCCCTGTTTTGGAACAATCATGACCAACCACGCGCGTTGAACCGTTTTGTGGACGTCGAGCATTTCCGCAATGAAGGAGCAACTATGCTTGCCGCATCGATTCATTTATCTCGCGGGACGCCTTACATCTACATGGGCGAAGAAATTGGTATGTTGGACCCTGATTATGAGAGCATGGCTAACTACGTCGATGTAGAGAGTATCAATGCTTATCAAGCCTTGCGCTCGGCAGGTAAGACAGAATCCCAAGCCTTTGCCATTGTTCAAGCGAAATCACGGGACAATAGCCGTATCCCGATGCAGTGGAATGACGAGGAAAACGCTGTTTTTTCAACTGGTCAACCTTGGTTACAAGTCGGAAAAACCTACCGTGACATCAATGTTGCCAAAGAAAAAAGTGGACCGATTTTTACCTTCTACCAAGAATTGATTGCGCTCAGAAAAATACTGCCAATCATTGCTGAGGGTAGCTATCAGTCCGCTTACCAAGATAATCCTTACATCTACGCTTTTGAACGTCAGTACGGCAAGCAACGTCTATTAGTTTGCAATAACTTCTTTGCTAAAACGGTTAAAGTGCCCTTGCCAAAAGCTTACCAAGAAGGGCGCGTGTTGCTAAGCAATTACCCTGAAGAGGCTTTATCAGACACGATCACGCTAAAACCCTATCAAACCTTGGCCATTTTGGTGGACTAGAAGGTTATTAGTTCAAAATCATTTTCAACGTTTTTGGCAAATGCTGGTTATTAGGCAATTTAATAAAGCGCTTGGGGGCTTGGGTTAGGTAATTGTTTTCGAGATAATCCACCTGTTTGGTAAATTTCAGCTCGCCCAAATGCTTGTTTTGAGGCAATTCAATAACCAAATGTTGCAATGAACTGCTAAAATGCAGGATATTTGGAAAACGTGTCAAAAGCTCCGTTGACTTGTTCTCTTGTTCTTGAAAGACTTTGCTGAGATAGGTGAGGTTTTTGTCAAACATGCCATTGTCCAAGTACAAAGACAGCGCCTTTTGCATAATAAGGTTGGTGTCGTAGTCCATTAGTTTTTTGAGTTTTAAAAAAGACGGCATGAGTTCTGGCGGTAGCACCAGCGTGCCAAGACGCAGCGCTGGGAAAATAGTCGCTGAAAAAGATTTTAAATAAATAACGTGCCCCGAAGTATCATAGTAATGCAGAGGCAAATCAGTGGATTTGGTGAAATCGCCCATGTAATCATCTTCAATGATGTAAACATTGTAGCGTTTAGCCAAGTCCACGATTTTTTGTTTTTCGCTGGCCGTGTAGGACAAGCCCAAAGGATTTGAAAAACGCGAAATGGTGTAGAAACATTTAATGGGCTGCGTTTTAAATAGATGTTCCAATCGAGCTAAATCAATACCATTAAAATCACGGTCAATGGTCTGGTAGGGGAGATTTTGCGAGGCGACCAAGTCAATCATACGGTGATAGGTCGGCTGCTCCAAAAGGATGACACCTTGCTCATTAGGAAATGGGACTTGAGATAAAATGTAGAGAGCTTGTTGGGTACCTGAAGTGACCAAGATGTCGCTTTCTTTGGCGTAAATATTTCCTTTTTCCAAATACTGTTTGAGCGAGCGAATGAGGGCTTTTAGCCCTTGCTGCTGAGCGTAGTAGTCAAAGAGGTAATTTTGCCCCTTTACCAAGGTTTCCGTCAAACAAGCAGTAAAATCTTCGTAGGCAATGTTATTGTAGTCGCTCAGACTGAGATTGAGGCGGTCCTCATGCTGACTCTTACCCTCCAGCACATAATAGCCACTTTTATTGACGGCATAAATGTAGTGTTTGAATTTTAATTCTAATAAGGCTCGTTGCACGGTGTCCTTGCTGCATTGGTAGCTTTGGCTGATGGCACGAATCGAGGGGAGTTTATCCCCTTTTTTTAAGGCACCAGATTCGATTTGAGTAATGATGTCAGCCATAATGTCTTGGTATTTACTGGTCATGTTTTGTCCCCATACAGTTTTTGATTGTTTCTATTGTATAATAAACTGAATTTTCTTACAATAATATCATCACTTGAACCTCTCTAAGTTTTGGAGAAGGGATGAAAAGGTTTTATCACATGACACACATTACCAAATCACTCATCGTGGCGAATGATATTGTCGGTTTAGGCAAAGTTGCTTTATCAGCAGCACTCCCCATTTTGTCAGCCTGCCAAATCGAAGTCATTCCCTTGCCAACCGTTCTTTTGTCCTCGCATACGGGTGGCTTTGAGAACATTAGCATCACCGATTTAACCGATGCGACAGCAGGCTTTCTCAGCCAATGGCGTCAGCTTCCCTTTCAAGCAGACGGGTTAATGACAGGCTACGTCAAGTCACCAGAACAGTTGCAACAAATAGCTGATTTTGCTTCTCAAAAAGGTTTAGTGCGTTTTGTAGACCCTATTATGGCGGATAATGGACGGTTGTATGCTGGGTATGATCAGAGTTTTGTGGCAGCCATGCGTGCTTTTTGCCAAGAGGCTGATATCATCACGCCCAATCTCACGGAAGCTTGCTTGTTAGCTGATGTGCCTTATCTTGGTGATGCTTATGACCAAGAGGCTATCGAGCACTTGTTGACGCAACTAACTCCCTTGAACAATAAGCATATTATTTTGACAGGAGTGTCTTTTGAGGACGGAAGCATCGGTTTGGCTCATTGGGATAGGGAAAAGGCGAGTGTTTCGTATCATTTTGCCAAAGCCTACCCGCAGAATTTCTTTGGGACGGGTGATGTTTTAAGTGCTATCTTAGCCGCTGGGTATTTTCATGGTTTATCTTTGGATGCTGTTGCCACATTAGCACTTGATATCATTGATAAGATCTTGTCACTGACCTTAGAGCTAGAGCGTGATATCAAATGGGGGCTGTGCTATGAGCCTTATTTGGGCTATTTAGCGAGTCGTTTGATGGTTTTAAAGGAGGAAAAGGAATGAAACATCTCACCACACGTCAACTTGTCGAACTCAGTCTTTATGCTGCCTTAATCTTTGTCAGCGTTCAATGTTTGCGTATCCCTATGGGTGCCCAATTCGTTCATTTTGGAAATGCCTTAGTCGTTGTCGCCGTTTTGCTTTATGGGTCACGCTTAGGCGCCTTGGTAGCTGCCGTTGGGCTTGGCTTGTTTGATGTTCTCAATGGCTACGCTGCAGAAGTCTGGATTACCATTTTAGAATCTTTGATTGTCTGTGCCGTTCTTCACTTGGTTTTTGAAGGACTAATGCAATCCAAAGACACCACGCGCAATGTGATTGTCGTTGGTGTCGTAGCTGCTTTGACTAAAATCATCAGCAACCTCATCAAATACACCCTCATCAACAGTCTGGTTGGCGGACTCAATCTCCAAGTTGCTTTCTTGACAGCCGTGGTTAAAATCGGTGGCACTTTTGGTTCGGCTTTGGTTACCATCATCGCTGTTCCGATTCTCTATCCTTTGCTAAAACAAGTCTTTGCTCGCCAACACACGCAAACTCGTACAGTTTCAAATTAACAACATAAGCCCTCGAAACGAGGGCTTTTCCTATGCGGTTTTAAGAAGAAGTCATTGATTTCAGATTTAAAGTCATGCTATAATTGAAAAGATTCGTTTGACGAAACCCATGTCAAATGAAAAAATAATGAAAGTTTACGAGTAATGAGTATTTTAGAAGTTAAACATTTAAGCCATGGTTTTGGCGAGCGTACCATTTTTGAGGACGTGTCTTTTCGTCTGTTGAAAGGAGAGCATATTGGACTGGTTGGTGCCAATGGTGAGGGGAAATCTACCTTTATGAGCATCGTCACTGGGCACTTGCAACCTGATGAAGGCAAGGTCGAATGGTCAAAATACGTGACAGCTGGTTATTTGGACCAACACACGGTTCTTGAAGCAGGTATGACAGTGCGTGACGTGTTGCGAACAGCTTTTGATGAACTGTTTAAAACCGAAGAACGCATCAATGCCATTTACCTGTCTATGGCAGACGAGGGAGCAGATGTGGATGCCCTCATGGAAGAAGTTGGAGAATTGCAAGACCGCCTAGAATCCCGTGATTTTTACACCTTAGACGCGAAAATTGACGAGGTGGCGCGTGCCCTTGGTGTTATGGATTTTGGCATGGAGTCAGACGTGACAGAACTCTCAGGTGGTCAACGGACCAAGGTCCTCTTGGCTAAACTTTTGCTTGAAAAACCTGATATTTTACTTTTGGACGAGCCGACCAACTACCTTGATGCCGAGCATATCGAGTGGTTGAAACGTTACTTGCAAAATTATGAAAATGCCTTTGTCTTGATTTCACACGATATTCCATTTTTAAATGACGTGATTAATATCGTTTACCATGTGGAAAATCATGATTTGGTACGTTACACGGGTGATTATGACAATTTCCAAGCGGTTTATGCCATGAAAAAAGCTCAGTTGGAAGCAGCTTATGAGCGCCAACAAAAGGAAATTGCTGATTTGCAAGATTTTGTCAACCGCAACAAAGCGCGTGTGGCCACTCGAAACATGGCCATGTCCCGTCAGAAAAAATTGGACAAAATGGAGCGCATCGAATTGCAGGCTGAAAAGCCAAAACCATCTTTTGAATTCAAAGAATCACGGACGCCAAGCCGTTTCATTTTCCAAACGCATGATTTAGAGATTGGTTACGACCGTCCTTTGACTAAGCCGCTCAATTTGACCTTTGAACGCAATCAAAAAGTGGCTATCATCGGAGCAAACGGTATCGGAAAAACCACCCTACTTAAGAGCCTCTTGGGTATTATTCCGCCGCTTTCAGGCAGTGTGGAACGTGGGGATTACATCGAATTAGGCTATTTCGAGCAAGAAGTCGCCTCAGGCAATCGCCAAACCCCACTTGAAGCCGTGTGGGAAGCTTTTCCAGCGCTCAACCAAGCTGAAGTGCGTGCAGCCCTTGCTCGCTGTGGATTAACGTCAAAACACATTGAAAGCCAAATCCAAGTTTTGTCAGGTGGGGAGCAAGCCAAAGTGCGTTTTTGTCTCTTGATAAACCGTGAAAATAATGTGCTTGTTCTGGACGAGCCAACTAACCACTTGGATGTTGATGCCAAGGACGAACTCAAACGCGCCTTACAAGCCTATAAAGGCAGCATTTTGATGGTGTGTCACGAGCCTGATTTTTATGAAGGTTGGACAGAAGTTTGGGATTTCAACGAACTCATGTAAGCAAAAAAGAGAGTTTAGCACTCTCTTTTTTAAACTCTTGTTATCATTTGGTGTTCGCAACGTTCTACAAGAAGGGCAAAACACTCATCGTCTGATTTGTCTTTGTAAATACCAGCCCTAGTGACAAAGGCGAATTTTTCAGAAGCTAATGCATCCGCCATTTCTTGGTAAAGGCGCCATCTATTTTGGTGATTGAATACGGCAAGCAAGGCTTCAAGAACTAACACAAGGGATGAAGCGATGACCGCAAGCAATTTAAAGCAAGGAATAGGTAGACTAGCCAAAATCGGTACTAAAGCCAGAACAATGATTTGAATGACCTTAAAGACAATAAACCAAGCACGATGAAAATGGCTCTTCTTTTGGTAGCTGTTGATTTTATCGTCCAAGCGTTCTGTCAAATAAGTCTTAACTGTCATTTCTTGATAATCGTTCATGTTATCTCCTTTGCTATGTGACTTCATTGTAGTGCATTCGCCTTAGATAGTCAAGAAAGACAAGGGATTTCCTTGGGACAATAGCTATGCAACTGGTTTTCACCGTCATTGGAGGCAATTTATGGTATAATAAAGAACGGTTTAGGGCTTTTTGAGCCTTAATGCAACTGCATACGATAAACAGTATCACAGAAAGGAAGATGTTATATGGCTACTATTCAATGGTTGAATGGGAGCCACGTGGAATTGCAAAATCAAAAAATAGGAAATATAGCCCAAAAGCCTTGATTTATCAGGGCTTTTACTATTTTTTTCTTTGGTAAGTAATTGTAGTGTTTAGCAATAATTCGCAAAAATAATCAATTTTTGGTGCCTAGTTTGGTGCCTAGAATTTCTCGAGAACATTTTAATAAGTGTTCTCGCTTTTTTTATTCTCAGGAGGAAAATCATGCAAAAGAATGAACAGTCATCACGACAAATTGTGATGTGTCATCTCATGGCTATCATGGGAATCGATATTGAGAAAGCGACATGGATAGTTGGTGAGATGGAAGAGTCTGGCTTAATCCAGTTTGATGACAT
>NZ_DBPA01000051.1:10603-10986 GCF_002300045.1 Streptococcus sp. UBA632
GGAGGGACAATCATGAAACGTATCACCGCTAATCACTATCAAACGTCAGAGCGTTATTATAAGCTCCCTAAACTCTTGTTTGAGAGTGAGTACTACAAGGATATGAAGCTTGAGGTTAAGGTCGCTTATGCTGTTCTAAAAGATCGTTTGGAATTGTCATTAAGTAGAGGGTGGATAGATGAAGATGGGGCTATTTATCTGGTATATTCCAACTCAAAACTCATGGCACTACTT
Source organism: Streptococcus sp. UBA632 (assembly GCF_002300045.1). Lineage (NCBI taxonomy): Bacteria > Bacillati > Bacillota > Bacilli > Lactobacillales > Streptococcaceae > Streptococcus > Streptococcus sp. UBA632. The sequence goes on from NZ_DBPA01000051.1 coordinate 10,838, forward strand.
GGCTGTTCCAAGTCTAAGTTGTTGGCTATTAAGAAAACGTTGCGAGAGTACGGCTTGATAGATGAAGTCCAACAATCTTCCAGTGAAAAAGGACGAATGGCCAATAAGATTTACTTGGGGGAGTTGGAACATGAACCTACCCCAGTCTC
>NZ_DBPA01000010.1:0-741 GCF_002300045.1 Streptococcus sp. UBA632
GACAAATGGTAGAAAAAGAGAAGATTTTGAGAATCTCCTCTTTCGATATAGTTTTATTAACTTTAGATGGCTTGAGTTGTGAAGCTGCGGCTTTCAAGCACACGAATCATAGCATCTGCGGTATCCAAAGCGGTAAAGAGTGGCACACCGTGTTCAATAGCAGAGCTACGGATAGCAGCACCATCTTCGTCACAACTTCTCTTAGTACCAACAGTATTGATAATAGCTTGAACTTTTCCTGTACGAACAAGAGCAGGAATATCGTTATCATCATCTTCACCGAGTTTATTAACCACTGTTGCATCTAAACCGTGTTTGGCAAAGAAGTCCGCTGTTCCTTGTGTTGCAAAGATGCTGTAACCAACGTTGGCAAAGCGTTTCGCCAAACTAAGAGCTTCTTCTTTGCTATCATCAGATACCGTAAAGACAACGTTACCAAAGGCTGGCAAGTGGAAGTAAGACGCTTCAAAGGCTTTGTAAAGAGCTTTTTCAAGGGTTTGGTCTGAACCCATAACCTCACCAGTTGATTTCATTTCAGGACCAAGAAGGCTATCTACCTTGGCTAGTTTAGTGAATGAGAAGACTGGTGCTTTGACGTGTACAAAGTCAGACTCAGGATAAAGCCCATCTTTGTAACCAAGGTCAGCTAATGATTTACCAAGAATCAATTGGGTAGCTACTTGCGCCATTGGGATATTTGTTACTTTAGAAAGGAATGGCACGGTACGGCTGGCACGAGGG
>NZ_DBPA01000010.1:752-15830 GCF_002300045.1 Streptococcus sp. UBA632
TTACCTCGATAACATATACCGTTTCATCTTTGATAACAAATTGGATGTTCATCATTCCGATACAGTTCAAACCAATTGCCAAGCGTTTTGTATAATCCGCAATCGTTTCTTGGATTTCTTTTGAAAGGGTTTGTGGTGGGTAAACAGCCATTGAGTCACCTGAGTGAACACCCGCACGTTCGATGTGTTCCATGATACCTGGAATCAAAACGTCTTTGCCGTCAGAAATGGCATCAACTTCGCACTCACGACCAATAATGTAAGAGTCAACCAAGACTGGATGGTCTGGACTGGCTTTAACGGCAGTTCTCATGTAAGAACGAAGGTCGTTTTCATTTTCAACGATTTCCATGGCACGTCCACCCAAGACATATGAAGGACGAACAAGCACTGGGAAACCAATATTGCGGGCTGCTTCAACCGCTTCTTCTTCGTTTGTTGCTGTTTGTCCTGGTGGTTGTGGGATATTCAAGGCTTTCAACGCTTGTTCAAAGAGGTCACGGTCTTCGGCACGGTCAAGGTCTTCTACCTGTGTTCCAAGGATTTTCACACCAGCTTTAGACAATGGTTCTGCCAAATTAATAGCTGTTTGACCACCAAATTGCACGATAACCCCTTTAGGTTGTTCCAATTCGATGACGTTCATCACGTCTTCAAAGGTCAATGGTTCAAAGTAAAGTTTATCTGAAATCGAGAAGTCCGTTGATACGGTTTCTGGATTTGAGTTCATGATAATCGCTTCGTAACCAGCTGCTTGAATAGCTTTCACTGAGTGAACCGTCGCATAGTCAAACTCAACCCCTTGACCAATACGGATAGGACCTGAACCAAGAACCAAGATTGATTCCTTACCTGATTTGATAGATTCGTTTTCCCACTCGTAAGTTGAATAGAAATAAGGTGTTTCTGATTCAAATTCAGCTGCACATGTATCCACCATTTTGTAAACTGGGATAATCTTGTTTTCTGTACGAAGTGTGCGAACCTCGTCTGCTGTCATGTTCCAAAGCTCTGCAATTTTACGGTCTGCAAAACCATTGCGTTTGGCTTCTTTCAACAATGCAATATCCCCAACGTTAGTAGCCAAGGCTTGCTCAATTTCAAAAATGTGAAGCAATTTATCCAAGAAGAAAAGGTCAATTTTGGTTAATTTAGATAATTCTTCGATGGTGTAGCCACGGCGGATAGCTTCAGAAAGATAGAAAAGACGGTCATCTTGGGCACGAACAATTTTATCAACCAAAGCATCATCAGTTACATTTGCCAAATCAGGCATTTCATTGTGGTAAACACCGATTTCAAGCGAACGACAAGCTTTCAAAAGTGACTCTTCAATGTTACGACCGATTGCCATAACCTCACCAGTCGCTTTCATCTGAGTTCCTAAGCGACGTTCACCATGTTCAAATTTATCAAATGGGAAACGTGGGATTTTTGCAACCACATAGTCAAGAGCTGGTTCAAACATGGCATAAGTCGTACCAGTAACTGGATTGACCATTTCATCAAGTGTCAAACCAACCGCTATTTTCGCTGCTAATTTCGCAATTGGGTAACCTGTTGCTTTTGAGGCAAGGGCAGATGAACGTGACACACGTGGGTTAACTTCGATAACATAGTACTTGAAGCTATTTGGGTCAAGGGCCAACTGAACGTTACATCCTCCTTCGATTTTAAGGGCACGAATGATGCTCAAGCTAGCATCACGCAACATTTGGTTTTCAATATCTGAAAGGGTTTGTGTTGGCGCAAAAACGATTGAATCCCCCGTGTGAATACCCACTGGGTCAAAGTTTTCCATGTTACAAACCACAAGAGCGTTGTCTGCCGCATCACGCATTACTTCGTATTCAATTTCTTTGAAACCAGCGATAGAACGTTCAATCAAACATTGGGTTACTGGTGACAATTTCAAACCATTTTCAGCGATTTCACGCAATTCGTCTTCATTGTCACACATACCACCACCAGTACCACCAAGGGTGAAGGCTGGACGAACAATGACAGGATAGCCAATCGTATTTGCAAAATCAACCGCTTCTTCCACCGTGTTAACAATTTCAGATTCTGGAATTGGCTGATTAAGGTCTTCCATCAATTGTTTGAAGAGGTCACGGTCTTCGGCTTGGTCGATTGCTGATAATTTAGTCCCCAACAATTCAACACCTAATTCATCAAGGATACCAGCTTTTGACAATTCCATTGCCATGTTAAGACCTGTTTGCCCCCCCAAAGTTGGTAGTAGGGCATCTGGACGCTCTTTACGGATAATGCGTGTCACAAATTCTGTTGTAATGGGTTCGATATAAACCTTATCTGCAATTTCTTTATCCGTCATGATTGTGGCAGGGTTTGAGTTTACAAGAACAACGCTATAACCTTCTTCTTTGAGGGCCAAGCAGGCTTGCGTTCCCGCATAGTCAAACTCTGCTGCCTGACCGATAATAATCGGACCAGACCCAATCACCATAATTTTTTTAATATCTGTACGTTTTGGCATTGTTTTCTCCTATTTGTCAACTCTCTGATTGACTTTAAATATGTGACTGACTGTTGCATCAGTCAGATTAAGTAGTTAGCGACACAAGTAAATCTGTTTAGCGAGTGACTTTTTCATTTTGAAAAGCATCAATCAATTCCAAGAAATCATCAAACAGATAGCTTGCATCGTGTGGTCCTGGTGCAGCATCTGGGTGGAATTGCACTGAAAAGGCTGGGAAATCGCGGTGGCGAACCCCTTCAACAGACTTGTCGTTAATTTCTTCGTGAGTTACCATGAGGCAATCTGGTAGAGTATCACGATCCACCGCATAACCATGGTTTTGACTGGTAAAATCAATACGTCCCGTTGCAATTTCACGAACAGCATGATTGAAACCACGGTGACCGAATTTCATTTTATAGGTTGTCGCTCCATTAGCTAGGCTGAACAATTGGTGTCCCATACAGATACCAAAAATTGGAATTTTACCTTGCACACCACGAATCATATCAAGGGCTTCTGGCACATCTTCTGGGTTACCAGGTCCATTTGACAACATCACTCCGTCAGGATTCAAGTGAAGAATTTCTTCAGCTGTGATATTGTAAGGCACGACGGTCACATTACAGTTACGTTTTGAAAATTCGCGTAAGATAGAATGTTTTAGTCCAAAGTCAACCAAAACAATATTTTTCCCCACACCAGGTGCTGGATAAGCTGTTTTTGTTGAAACTTGCTCAATGTTATTGGTCGGCAAGACAGTTGCTTGCAATTGAACTTTTAGGTGCTCAATAGAATCACCATCGCTTGCAAGAGTTGCTTTCATAGTACCGTGTTGACGGATGATTTTAGTCAAAGCACGTGTGTCAATTCCTGAAATGCCAGGGATATTTTTAGCTTTCAAAAACTCATCCAAGGTCATCTGATTACGCCAGTTATTAGCCAAACGGGCATTTTCAGAAACCACCACACCCTTACAAGTTGGGGTAATAGATTCGTAATCATCACGATTGATACCATAATTTCCCACCAAAGGATAAGTAAAGGTCAAAATTTGACCGTTGTAAGATTGGTCTGTAATCGATTCCTGATAACCTGTCATACCAGTATTAAAAACAATCTCACCTGTCACATCAAGGTCAGCACCAAAAGCTGTTCCCTCGAAAATTGTACCATCTTCTAAAATTAAAAGTCTTTTTGCCATATTTTTTCCTCTCGTTTGCTCTCACGGGAGCACTTTAACGTTGTTTATTAACTAGCAGATACCGTCTTACGCTTTGCCATTAAGGACTGCTTCAAGAATTGCCATACGAACAAATACACCATTTTGCATTTGTGTGGCAATACGTGATTTAGGAGCTTCCACCAATTGTGATGCAATTTCGACATCACGATTGACAGGAGCAGGGTGCATGATAATTGCTGATGGTTTCAAACGATTGTAACGTTCTTGAGTCAAACCATAACGGTTATGGTAGGTTTCTTTTGAAAAACCTTTGTCACTGTCATGACGCTCATGTTGCACACGCAACATCATCATCACATCAACTTCATCCACAATCTCATCTAAATCAACGTGCTTACCATACACATCAAATTCGTCTGAATACCATTGTTCTGGACCAGCAAAATACAACTCTGCTCCAAGGCGTTTCAAAATTTGCATATTTGATTTGGCAACACGCGAATGCGTAATGTCCCCCACGATAGCCACTTTTAACTGTTCAAATCGACCAAATTCCTCATAAATCGTCATCAAGTCTAGCAAGCATTGGCTTGGGTGTTGTCCTGAACCATCGCCCCCATTGACAATTGATGTCTGAATGGTACGACTGCCGATAAGCTCTTTGTAATAATCTTCTTTGGCATGACGAATCACACAGATATCGATGCCTAAAGAACTCATCGTTAAAATGGTATCGTAAAGGGTTTCGCCTTTATTGACTGAACTTGTTTTAGCGTCAAATTCGATCACGTCCAAACCTAATTTTTTCTCCGCCACTTCAAACGATTTGTGTGTTCGTGTTGATGATTCAAAAAAGAGATTTGCCGCAAAATATTGTCTTTCAGGTGTGAAATGGGCTTCGTTCTTTTTAAAAGCAATGCCACGTTTAATCAAACCTAAAACTTCTTCATTGGTCAATGTTTCCATGGTGACCAAATGTTTTAACGATACCATATTATCTATTATAGCCATTTTTTAATCCTTTTCTGGAAGAATTTGATATAAAAGAATTCCTAGAAGAGTTGAAAGTGCCACACCTGTGATTTGCAAACCAGCCACTTGTAGGGTCAAGTTACCGATTCCAGATACCAAGATAACACTTGCAATCAACAGGTTTTTCTTATTATCAAAATTTACCTTGTTTTCAACTAAAATTTTCAGACCACTTGAGGCAATCACACCAAATAAGGCAATTGAAATACCCCCAATGACTGGTGTTGGGATTGAAGACAAGAGAGCTGACACCTTACCGATAAAACTCATCACCACTGCAATCACTGCAGCTCCAGCAATGACGTAAACCGAATAAATTTTATTAAGCGCCATAACCCCGATGTTTTCACCGTACGACGTTACTGGCGGTGCACCAAAGAAACCAGCGATGATTTGTGCCAAACCGTCACCTGTCAATGTGCGGTCCAAACCTGGATCCTTAAAGAAATCACGACCAGTTAAACTATTTAACACCATTACGTGTCCAAAATGCTCTGTCATCGTTACAAAAGCAATTGGCGCCATGGTTAAAATAGCACTTGGATAGATTTTAAAATGATAATCAACAAATAAAATGTCAAAATCAGGAATTTGGAACCACGGTGATTGGGAAACAGCTGAAAAATCAACAATGTTTTGACCCGTCACGGCACCAACAACTATGGCAAACACATAACCAACAATTAAACCGAGCAAGATAGGCACTACCGCAACGATTTTCTTGCCATACATATTAAACAATATAACCGCTAGCAAGGTAACCAAGCCAATCAAAAGGTAGGTAAAATTGTACTGGCCGTCTTTTAACATGACATCATTGACAGCAGTTGTTGATAAACTCAATCCAATCACAACGATGATTGGTCCAACCACAACAGGTGGTAAAACCTTATCAATCCAAGCATTACCAGCAAATCGCACAATCAAGGCAACCAGCAAGTAAACCAGACCTCCTGCCATCGCCCCTTGGGCAACAGCTGCAATACCATCTGTTTTCATCAACATTTGCATGGTTGCGATGTAAGCAAAACTTGACCCCATATAAGCTGGAATTTTATACTTGGTCACTGTTAAGTGCGCCAAGGTTCCTAAACCACTTGAAAACAGGGCTATGGCTGGATCAATTCCCACCAAAATCGGAACCAAAACCGTCGCACCAAACATGGCAAAGAGGTGTTGGAATGATAAACCAATCAACATCCCTGGTTTGGGCATCTCATTAACGTCGTACTTGATATTATCCACTAATCCACTTCCTTTCTCATAATCCCCAGACACAAATTAGTTAGGATCTACGATGCTAACACGGTCTTTACCGTCGATTTCAATCACTTCCACAATGATTTCTTCTGTGGCGCTTGTTGGGATATTTTTACCGACATAGTCCGCACGAATTGGCAATTCACGATGTCCGCGATCCACCAATACGGCTAGGCTAACACGCGCAGGACGACCAAGGCTAACCAAGTTATCAATAGCAGCACGAATAGTACGACCTGTATAAAGCACATCATCCACCAAAATCACATCTTTACCTGTGATATCAATTGGCATGATTGTTGTGTCTTCTTCCACTTTAATATCATCACGAAATGGTTTTGTATCCAATTCACCGATTGGAATATCAAGATTCTCCAATTGTTTCAAACGGTCTTGGATACGACGAGCAATGTAAACACCACGTGTTTTGATTCCCGCAAGAACAATGTTATCAAGATTTTTATTGCGTTCAATAATCTCATACGTGATACGTGTAATCGCACGTTTCATGGTAACATCATCAACGATTTCTTTTGTCTTCATCTCGTAAACCTCACTAAAAAATATACAAAAAATCTCCTTAACAACAAGGAGATTCCACAAAATATAGGTACACCAAACCCTAGATGCACACTTCTTTTATCGTTCTCTCCTTGCCTGCCTCACGGGACAGTATTAAAGGATATATCTACTCTCTTATCATACCAAAACTATCCCATTTTGACAAGCGTTTTACTAACCTAAACCTAAAGCTTATGAGCGCAAGTCTTAGTGTCTCAAATTTTCCAACGTTTCTTGGAAAATAGCTGGTGGTTCTACGGAAAAGCGTAAGCTTTCGCCAGTCGTTGGGTGGGTAAATCCAAGGGTTTGAGCGTGCAAAAATTGCCCATTACCTTTCAAGGTTTTGCGAGGACCATAAAGCGGATCCCCTGCCACAGGATGACCAATATAAGCCATATGTACCCGAATTTGGTGGGTACGTCCTGTTTCCAAGGTCAATTCTACCAAGGTGTAATTGCCAAAGCGTTCCAAGACTTTAAAATGAGTTACAGCTGGCTTACCTTTAGCCGTAACAGCTTGTTTTTTGCGGTCTTTTTCAGAACGTCCAATAGGTGCCTCAATCACGCCACGATCATTTGAAATATTGCCATGCACAATAGCCAAGTACTTGCGTAATGATTTCTTGTCCTTTAACTCTTCAGCCAGTGCTTGGTGGGAACGATCGTTTTTAGCAATCATCAACAAGCCCGATGTGTCCTTGTCAATACGATGCACAATACCTGGGCGAACAACCCCATTTATTGAAGATAAATCGTGAATATGATACATCAAGGCATTGACCAAGGTCCCTGAAGTATGCCCTACTGAAGGGTGAACAACCATTCCTTGTGGTTTGTTGACCACGGCAACATCATCATCCTCGTACACAATGTCAAGCGGAATATCTTCTGCCTCGTATTCTAAGACTTCTGGTTCAGGCAAGTCGTAAGTGACAAGATCCCCTTCTTTGACGCTGTATTTGGCTTTGACAGCTTTGCCATTTACCAAAATATTCCCATTTTTAATAGCTTCATTGGCTTGACTGCGGGACAATTCGGTCAAATCTGCCAAGGCCTTGTCCAATCGAATCCCTGATTCTTTAATGATTAATTCCATCTTCTCCTTCTCTCCACAACACAATAAATAACATCACAACACCGACGGTCAAATAAGAATCGGCGACATTGAAAATGGCAAAATCCATGAAATCCAAATGTACCATATCCACCACATAACCAAGGCGAACACGATCAATGAAATTGCCCAATCCACCCGAAATAATCAAACTCAAGCTCAACAAGAACCAGAACGAGCCATTAAGATTTCGGATAAAGTAATAAATAGCAGCCCCCACGACCACAATCGTTAAAATCACAAAAAACCATTGTTGATTTTGCAAAATAGAGAATGCCGCACCATAATTGCGCAAATAGGTCAAACTAAAAATAGGTGGCAACCCCTTATGAATGCTGCCTAAAGGAATGTGCTTGACAATCCATAATTTGCTCCATTGGTCCAAGGCGACCAAAACGACCATTAAAAGTGGAAAATAAAGATATCGATATTGTTTCATTTGACTACCTCTGGGCTAAATTCAGCGAAATAATCCTTCATCGCTGAAACGAATTTAAGCGCACAGGCCGACAAATTCTTATCACTACGCTTAATATAAACCATTTTATTATCTAAATCATCTTCAAGCGGTATCACAGTGATACCATTCACACTGCGACTATCTAAAAAGCCAGACCCAGTCGCATAAGCATCTGTTCGCTCCAAAATACCATTCAAAGTCGCTCTATCAGTAACATTGTAAATACAAGGACTGTCTGTCGTATCCACAAAATTTTCAGAATAATAGAGATACTCATCTTTTTCCTGTGTAAATCGCACCGTTGGAAAATCTACTAAATCACTCATGAGCAAACTACTTTTGTCTGCCAAGGGGTGATTTTTCGCCAAATAAATGTGAGTCTGAAACGGAATAAGCTCCACAAATTCCAAGCCCTGCTTTTCCATACGCTGCAATAAGCCTTTACGATTTTGGTTATTGAGATAAATGATACCAATCTCACTATCACCTTGTGACACCTCATCTAGAATCCTCATCGTTGTTGATTCAAATATACGAAAATGGCGATGCTCAGGATGCAATTTGGAAAAAGTGGTAATCAACGGAGGTAAAAAATCATAATGCTGACTAGCAATTGAAAATTCAGGCGAATCCTCTGATTGTGAAAAGTGTTTTTCAAAGGAATCAAACGTTTTCACAACATCCAAGGCTTTTTCATAAAAATTCATTCCTTGACTCGTCAAAACAGCCCCAGTCGTCGTTCTTGTAAAAATTTGAAAACCCAACTCCGTTTCCAAATCTCTGATAGCAACAGATAAACTCGGCTGACTCACAAAAAGCTTCGAAGCTGCCTCTCGAAAGGTCCCGCTGTTAGCAATCGCTACCACATAGCGTAATTGTTGTATATTCATACTACCTTATTCTTTCTAAATTCATCTTCTCCATTATATCAAAAAAATAAGCCAAACGCTTGCTTTTTCTGATGACTAAGTTATGGAAACAAGGCACTTTAGTAACACGGTCAAAAATGTACAAAAAAACTTCCTGATTTCTCAGAAAGCTTTTCTCATGCTATTTCTAGCCTTATTTTGCGATAGGGTAAACAGAAACTTGTTTTTTATCGCGACCTTTACGTTCGAAACGTACAACACCTTCAACTTTAGCGAAGAGTGTATCGTCACCACCGCGACCTACGTTTACACCTGGGTAAATGTGAGTACCGCGTTGACGATAAAGGATTGATCCACCTGAAACAGTTTGTCCGTCAGCTGCTTTAGCACCTAGACGTTTAGCTTGTGAATCACGACCGTTTGATGTAGAACCTCCACCTTTTTTGTGGGCGAAAAGTTGCAAGTTAGCAAGATTCATTTTTAACATATATAGTGTCCTCTTTTCAAATTAGTTTGCGATGACCTGAACCGACACAAACTCTTGAGAATTTTCTGCCAAGTTCGTCATCCCTAAAAGAAAGCTTCCAAATAAAAGCTGAACTTTCTCATCCGTCTTTCGCGTTATATGAGAGATATCAATCTTCATATAACCGCCATCAATTTCATCAATCGCTAAATCAGCCTTGCAATCTGCCAACACTTCTAGCGAATTAACCAGGTTAATCGACAAGGTTGAAACGGCTGCACATACGATATCAAAACCATACTCGCCACTGCCAGCATGCCCAGTCAGCTCAACGCTTTCTAGGTTACCTTTACGGCGAATAAAGGTTGCATGAATCATAAGGATAAATTAAGCGTTGATGGCGTTGATAACAACTTTTGTATAAGGTTGACGGTGACCTTGTTTACGGTGGCTACCTTTTTTAGGTTTGTATTTGAAAGTAACAACTTTCTTTTGTTTACCTTGTTTTTCAACAGTACCAACAACAGTAGCACCTTCAACAACTGGTGTACCTACAACAGTTTTGTCTCCACCAACAAGAACAACTTCGTTAAATGTTACTTCTGAACCAGCTTCAACATCAAGTTTTTCAACATAGATCGCTTGACCTACTTCAACTTTAACTTGTTTTCCACCAGTTTTGATGATTGCATATGTGCTCATCGTGCACCTCCTATAAAATTAGTTACGGGAAATCCCGTTTTGTGAAGACTCGCCTTGCACCGTGAGCTACGCTACTTAATGAAACGGTGTTCGCGCGGTTGCACAGGATGTGCATTTAGTCAACAGTCTCATTTTATCATGATTTATCTCATTAGGCAAGATATATCTCTTGATTTTTTATAGAAAAATTAAGTCAAGTCAAACGAGGTTTTAATGAAGCCTAGCAAAGCTTGCTTGGTCAGGCTATCTGCCTTATGAATATCTAACGACGGATCTGTTGCCATAACTTGGTAGATTTCATTGCCTTCATGATAATAATAAGCAGTCAGCTGGAAACCATTTTTGGCATAAAATGCCACACGTTTTTGGCGTTGGGCATAATTATCTGCTGACTCATCCAGAGGCTCAATAGCCAAAATGATGGGACGATTGCCTGCTACTTTTTTGATATCTTGTAAAATGGCACTACCATAACCACGTGAGCGAATCTTGGTATTGACCGCTAAAAAGAAAAGGTAAAGCAAATCGTCATTTTGCAGTAGGTAAGCTAGCCCTACAAAAGAGTCGCCGTCATAATAGGCATAACAGTCTGCCAAAGGACGATAGGTATTTAAAATTAGCGGTAAATAAGGTAGGCGCTCCACTTTTGGAAAAGCCGTTTGATAGAGTTGCTTGACTTCTCTGTACTGTCTTGAAAAAAGAGTCACTTTTTGACGTGTTAATCCCATTGTAAATTCACCAATTCATTCGTTTCTGCATAAGCTGTATCCACTTTTTCTTGCATAGTGCTATCCAGCAGATGACGGTATTTGCCTCCCTCGATAAAGTCTTCTAAAACCAGCGTGCGGTAATCAGACAAGGTAAAACCTTCAGAACCAACAACGCCCTTGCTCCAAACCCAAACCATCGTCGGGTGGGCAGACACATTTTTAATGCGTGTTTTCCCTTCTTGTTTTTCAAACGTGACATCCAATAACAGACCACGCTCAGTCCAAATGTCATCCACCGTTTCCAGTCGTTGATTGGAAATGAAATTTCCCATTGAATAGAAAATGATTTTCTTTTCGCCGTCTTTTTCAACCACTTCACAAGGTTCAGGAACGTGTGGGTGCCCACCAAAAATAGCATCTGCACCCCAATCAATCATTTTATGATAAAGTTTCACTTGCTCTTCGGTTGGTTCCAAAGCGTATTCCGTTCCCATTTGCGGCATGACGATGGTTACATCGGCTTTTTTCTCTGCCTCTTGAATCTCCGCTTTTATCTTATCTTCTGACAAATCCGATAGATGCTTTTTGTACTCACTATCTGTCAAGGTCGCTTCCATGCCATTATAACCATAAGAATAGCCTAAAATGGCAATTTTAATTCCATTGACGTCCTTAATCAGAAAATCTTCCTTGTCACGATTTTCTTGATAAATGCCAATGCAATCCATACCCAAGTCTTCAAAAGTATTGACCGTTTGTAGAGCCCCTGACAAGCCCGAATCCAAAATATGATTATGTGCCAAATCAACAACATCGTATCCTGTTTCTTTCATGGCTAGGGCAATCTCAGCAGGCGCATTAAACAAAGGGTAGCCAGCTAAGGGATAATCTGAACTGATCGTTCCTTCATAATCCCCAATCGCCAAATCAGCACTGGAAATCCAATCGGTCACATATTCAAAAAAGGGCAGAAAATCATAACTACCATCGGCTTGTTCAGCACTTCCATATAAGCCATTGTGAATTAAAATATCCCCATTTGCCATGACACGCGCTGTTTGAACACTATCTGCTGATTCGTCCTTGGGAGCACTGGTCTGTCTTTTTTCAAAAAACAGGCTGTAAATCCCAGAACCCAAAAGACTCAAGACAATAAAAGCAAGACACCATCTTGTTGTTTTTCGATACATCACCACACCTCCATGCCCATTATATCATGATAATGTGATGAAAACCGAAATGAAAAAGAAGAAAAGCTATTGAAAATAGCCTTCCTCCTTACAATAAATCATCAATCATGTCATCAACGTCATCTGAATCAGCTTGAGGGGTGATGGTTGTCACTTTGATGCCAGCAACTGCACGTTCAACCAATTCTTCAACTGCCATGCGTTTTTCGTATTGTTCCACATTTTTGATTTTTGGATTGGTTTTTGGTCTGTCTGGTGCAAAAATGGTACAACAATCCTCAAACGGTTGGATTGAAATGTCGAAAGTATCAATTTTTTGAGCAATATCAATGATTTCCAATTTATCCATTGTCACCACAGGACGAATAATTGGTGTGCACGTTACGGCATTGATAGCTTGCATGCTTTCCAAGGTCTGACTAGCCACTTGCCCAAGGCTTTCCCCGTTGATGATGACTAAGCCACTGCGTTCTTCACGGATACGGTCTGTAATACGCATCATGAAACGACGGGTCAAGGTCATCAAGTAAGCTTCTGGCGCTTTTTCCTTGATTTCTTCTTGAATTTCCGTAAATGGCACTTCGATAAAGGTAATATTGCCACCAAATTTGGTTAATTTTCGTGTTAAATCCTGTGCTTTTTTCAAAGCACCTGGGCTGGTATAAGGTGGGCTAGCAAAGTGTACAGCTTCAATATCAACACCACGTTTCAAGGCTAAGTAACCTGCAACAGGCGAATCAATACCACCTGACAACATAAGCATTCCACGACCTGCCGTTCCAACAGGAAGCCCGCCAGCTCCCTTGATGTTTTCATAAGACAAGTAAGCAGCTTCTTCACGAACTTCTACTTGCAGGTTAATGTCTGGTCCTTTCATCTTAGCTTGGATATTTGGCAAGACGTCAAAAACAGCTGAACCGAGGTATTGATTAAGCTTACGACTATCCATTTCAAAGGTGTGATCGCTGCGTTTGCTAGTAATTTTAAAGGTCAAACCGTCATGGTAAACATCTTGCATCACTTCTTGGACAGCTTGTTTAATGCTTTCCAAGTTTTTCTCAACCTTGTAAGACGGTGAAAAAGCTTGAATTCCAAAGATGTTTTTCAAAGATTCTGCCACAGGCACATAATCCGTACCATTTAGGAAAATGTGGGCACGGTCACGATTGGCTGTGATGGTCACATCAGGGTAGATTGATAGGACGTGCTTGATGTTTTGCTTTAATTTATTGATAAAGCGCATCCGATTTTTACCCTTTGTAGAAAGTTCGCCATATCGAACCATAATTTCTGAATATTCCATTGCTACGTCACGAGAGAAATGCTCTCATTCCTTTCTATAAAATTATCTCACTTTTTGTGTTTTATGGTAAATTTGTTTGAAAATGGTCAAAAATTGCTCGACTTGACTCATATCATTGTCATCATCAAGGCTAATTCTGACAGCTGATTGGGCCAATTTGCTTGGTACGCCCATCGCCACCAAGGTACCTGCTGGGTGCCCTGCTTTAGACGAACAAGCGGATGTGGTTGAAATGTAAATCTCATGTTCTTCAAAAGCGTGAACAATCACTTCCCCACGCACCCCTTTGATGCCAAAGGTTAGGATATTGGGAGCAAAGTCATCGGTTTTTTCAGAAAAGATTACCACATCTGAATAAACAGCCAAAGCGTCATAAATGACAGCTTTCATTTTGGCAATACGTGGTAGAGCCACGGTTTCTTTTTCCAAAGTCAAGCGCAGCGCTTTTGCCGTTGCAGCAATACCAGCCACATTTTCCGTTGTCGAACGAAGGCCATCTTCTTGCCCTCCTCCAGTCAAAAGAGGATTCAAACGTTTCCCAGCTTTTTTGTAAATAAAACCAACGCCACGCACACTGTGGAATTTATGCCCTGAAAAGCTGGCAAAATCCACACGCTCTGTCAAATAATCTGCCACTGGAACTTTGCCAATAGCTTGGACGGCATCCACATGGAAGGTAATACCTGGCTTGTCTGCTAACACATCTGAAATCGCTGCAATGGGCTGAATAGAACCAATTTCATTATTGACCGCCATAACGGAAACCAAGATTGTCTCAGGACGCAACAAGTCCGCTAAAGCCGCCACATCCACAAACCCACGCTCATCAACAGGAGCATAAGAAACATCAAAACCGTGCTGGCTCAACCATTTGGCTGATTCTTTCACAGCTGGGTGCTCAATGTCAGACACAATAATGTGATTGCCTTGGGGCTCTTTTTCAAAGGCGACACCTTTTAATACCCAGTTATCCCCTTCGGTTCCACCAGAGGTAAAGACAATCTCATCGGTGTTAACACCCAGTAAATCCGCTATTTGCTTGCGACTTGCTTCTAAAATACGACTCGATTTTGTCCCCAAGTTATGCAAACTAGAGGGATTTCCAATAATTTTACTCGCTACTTCTTGATAAGTGCGTAAAGCCTCATCGTACGGAATGGTTGTAGCTGCGTTATCAAAATATATCATAGCTTATTCCTTCAAAAAAAATCAACACTATCATTATAACACAGTCTTAAATATGTGGAAAAGATTTCTCTTTAGTTTTCCATAAGACTTTCTTGTTAGTATAATAGTGGTGTCTTAGCGATGCTATTGAAAACATGATTAAATGCTGGACATTTAAAAAGAATGTTCTATAATAGAAACATACGTGAAAAGGAGTAAACTATGCCTCAACATTATTCAAGACGTGAACATTTAGAAACGGAAAAAGAAGAAAAGTCTGCTACCCCAACAAAACATATTAAAACGGGATTTTCTGCCCTTCAAAAAACCGTCGCCCTTGTCGGTTCGATACTCAGTATCATCGTGGCTATCATTACCATCAATAACGCCTTAAATAGTTCATCAAGTTCTAAACCCGATCACAAGTCAACAACCACGACGACCGTTGTGATTAAAGAAAAAGACGATGATGACAGAGATGATAGTAAAACAGATATGTCAGATTATGATAATGACTACTCTGCTCCCGCCGCTGCAAACAATAATACAACCAATAACGCTAAAACATCTGATGCCA
>NZ_DBPA01000010.1:15841-27221 GCF_002300045.1 Streptococcus sp. UBA632
CCACTACTAATGGAAACACTAACAGTAGCTACAGTTCAAATACAGATAACACCGCAAGTTCTAGTGCTGCTGATACACAACAAAGCACGAGCACACCATCTAGCTCAACCCCAGCTTCTAGCAACACTACTGCAAGCAGTAATGCCGACACAACGACTGGAAACTAATCTCACTTCGTAACATCATACCAATGGAATAAGCAATTATTCCATTTTTCAATCGCTAAAAATACCTATGAACTATACACAAACACTTGATTGGATTCATTCGTTCAAGGCAAATGGGCGCCGTCCTAGCCTTGAACGAATGCGCTATTTACTTACTCTGCTGGATAACCCACAAGACACCTTTCCTGCTATCCATGTTGTTGGAACAAATGGCAAAGGTTCAACAACTAGCTTTTTGCAACACATTTTAACGGCTTCTGGCTACCACACAGGAACCTTCACATCCCCATTTATCACGCGCTTCAATGAACGCATTGCTATTGATGGAAAAGCTATCAATGACCAAGCTTTGGTGGCCGTTGCCAAAGTCATTCGACCGATTGTGGATAGTCCTGATTTTCAACATAAAGTTGGCAGAGTGACTGAATTTGAGTTGGTAACCACCTTGATGTTTTACTATTTTGCAAACATGGCTAACGTGGATATCGCTGTTATTGAAGCTGGCATTGGAGGCACTTATGACTCGACCAATGTTTTCAAGGCGCTAGCTGTCATTTGCCCGTCGATTAGCTTTGACCACCAAGAAACGCTAGGAAATACTCTGACTGAGATTGCGAGTCACAAGGCTGAGGTGCTAAAAACAGGGGTTCCCTTTATTTTTGGGAAAATGGCAGAGCCTGTTGAACAAGTTTTCAAGGAAAAAGCAAAGCAGACCCATTCCCCTATTTATGCTCTGGGACATGATTTTTCAATCGTTTCAAATGGCAGAGCTTTTGATTTCAAGAGTCCAAAGGATAATTTGTCATCTATTCAACTCAAAATGCTTGGCAAGCACCAACAAAGCAATGCTTCTTTGGCAGCCATGACCGCCCTATTGTTGCAACCGTCCTTTTCTGCCATTTCGCTAAAAACAATTAGAGAAGGGCTAGAACAGACTATTTGGGCTGGTCGGTGTGAATGGCTAGGTCCTAATCTCATGCTAGATGGCGCCCACAACGAAGATTCCATTGCGAAATTAGTTGACTTGCTCAAAACGGAATTTGCCGATAAAACTATACACATCTTATTTGCAGGCTTGCGCCGTAAACCTTTGGCACATTTGCTGGAAGAATTGGCTGACTTTGATGTAGCCGTGACCACGTTTGATTTTTATCAAGCACAGGCCTTGGAGGATTACCCAGCGTCATACACCAAGGTTTCCCATTACAAAGACTGGCTGTCACAGGTTAATGACAATCCTGAGGACTTATTTGTAGTGACAGGTTCCCTCTACTTCATCTCCGAGGTTAGAAATCACTTATTGCAAGCATAGGAAAATCTCCCACCTGATTGCTAGGTGGGAGATGCTTTTTTACTGCAAACTTTCTGCAAATTTACGTTTAATGAAATCAGCTGAATAAGCTAATTTTTCCTCTTCTTCTGCTGGCAAGCTTAGGCTGATTTGCTCAATAATACCAACACGGCCGACAATGGCAGGGTAGCTGAGGTAGGTGTCAAGCGGTTCATAATAATTAGAAACCGGCAATTCTTCGTGACTATCTGAAACAACCGCAAGCGCCAAACGAATGGCTGCGCTGGCAATGCCATAGCTGGTGTATTTTTTGCCATAAAAGACAGTGTGTCCACCAATCATGGCTTCGTGAGCAATCTCGTCCAAAGTTTCCCTGTCAGTGAAGCTTGCAATAGGTTGCCCTTTCACTCGGACTTGACTCCATGCCGTAAATTGAGAATTGCCGTGCTCTCCCAAATTATAACCATAAACACTACGAGCATCAACACCAAAACGTTCGGCCACCGCACGTTTCATTCGCGCCGTATCCAACAAGGTTCCCGTCCCAATGACACGTTCCTTAGGTAGTCCTGAATAGTGTTGGTATAGACTTGTGACCACATCAACAGGATTTGAAATGGCGATAATCACGCCGTTAAAGCCAACTTCTTTGAGGCGTTTCGCTACTTGTGGCACTTCTTTAGCTGTAAATGGCAATTCTGCAAAGCGATCTGCATTTGGATTGTCCTGCAAAGCAATATTTCCCAAGGCTGAAATCACCACATCTGCATCCGCTAAAGCCGCATAGTCATTAACCACGATATTGGCGTGCTGATTGAGATTGGCTGCTGCATCGCGGAAATCCACAGCATCGGCCGTCACCTTTTTCTCATTTGTATCAATCAAAACATAGTCATCAAATGCTCCTTGAGCAATCAAACCGTGAGCAACCGTTGAACCGACATGTCCCATTCCAATAATTCCAACCTTACGCGACATAAAACCTACCTCCTTGTGATATTACTCCACATTATAGCCCTTTCAGCTAAAAAATACGAAAGAAACCTAACAACTCATGTCAGGTTTCTTTTTTTTATTTCACTAAATCTTGCAAAGGACCAAAAACAATCTTTTCAATATCTGCTACATAAACAGACAAGGCTTGTTGGGCATCAAGGTAATCTTTCAAAACAGGATTACCCTCAATTTTGGCACCGAGTTCTTGCATTTTGGTTTGCTCATCACCTGTTGGCATTTGCCCAGAT
Source organism: Streptococcus sp. UBA632 (assembly GCF_002300045.1). NCBI lineage: Bacteria > Bacillati > Bacillota > Bacilli > Lactobacillales > Streptococcaceae > Streptococcus > Streptococcus sp. UBA632. Next base: position 18,544 of record NZ_DBPA01000010.1, read on the forward strand.
TGGATTTTAGCATAAAGGCCTTGTTGGAAATCTGTAAATTCCTTGAACAAGTCTTTAGCTACTGGGTCAGCCTCGATAGCCGCACGACTTTCTTCAGATTTTTTGTACTCAGGAAGGGCACGAATACCACGTTCCAATTCATTTGCTAAATCATAAACATTTGCCATTAATCTTCTCCTTAATTAATATAAACATTATAATCTGTGTGTTCGCTAATTGCTTGCTTGGCACGTTCTAAATCTTTCCTATTTTTGAAAGAGATTTGCAAAATACCATTGATATCCTCGCGGTTTTTCTCGTTAATATGGATATTCACCAGCGAAATACCTCGAAGCAATTCAAGAATATCCAAAATCACGTCTTCCTTGTCAGGAATATCGACAAAAATATCAAAACTACTTTCCACGCCACCACGCTTGTGAATGGTCATCTGTTGACGTGTGTCACGCGCATGGTAAAAATAATCCCAAATAGCTTGGTCATCACTTTGAACAATCAATTTGGCAACCGCGTCCAAACGGTCTTGAAAATCCGTAATGCGTTCTAGAATGGCTGTTTTATTGCTCAAAAGCACGCTGGTCCACATGGACGGGTCACTTTCTGAAATTCGCGTCATGTCACGAAAACCACCTGCCGCAAATTGATTGGTCATCTCGTGTTCAAGAGCATAATCCCCAGCCTGTTCCATCAGACTAGCTGCCAAAATATGGGGAAAATGGGAGATTTGGCTGGTCACACGGTCATGCTCGTCCGCATCAATCCTTATAAATCGTGCATTAAGCCCTGTCAAAAGGTCTTGGATTTCTTCTATCGTTCCTTCTGAGGTTAAGACAGACGGCGTCAAAATGTAATAGGCATTTTCAAACAAGGTCACATCAGCTGCCAAGGGGCCTGATTTGTGTGAACCTGCCATAGGATGCCCACCCACAAAACGAATGGAACGATTAGCGAAGACGGACTCCCCCACAGCGACAATCTCAGATTTGGTTGAACCTGTATCTGTAATAATGACCTGATCCTTCAAATCCAAATCATCCAATTGTTTCAGGATGTCAATCGTGGGTTTTATTGGTGCCGCTATGATAATGATATCACTGATAGGAGCTAAATCTTTCAAGTCTGTCACTAAATCATCGACAATCCCACGTTCCATTGCAATGGTGCGTGATTTTTCTGACGTATCATAGCCAATGACCTGGTAATCAGGGTGGGCACGCTTAATGCCCAAGGCGATTGATCCGCCAATCAAGCCTAGACCGATAATCGAAATGATTTTATTTTCCATCCTTGATTTTTCCCCCATCACACAAGCTATCTCTGTGTTTTTTAGAAATGTTTGACATAATCACGGTGTCTAGCAACCGCATCTTTTAGTTCTTCCAAATTATCTGACGAGAATTTATCTAAAATTTCATCAGCAATAACGGTTGCTACAACAGCCTCCATGACAACACCTGCCGCAGGTAGAGCTGTTGGATCTGAACGCTCAACCGTTGCCTTGTATGGCTCGTGCGTTTCAATATCCACTGACATCAGTGGCTTGTAAAGCGTTGGAATAGGTTTCATGACACCACGTACAACAATGGGTTGCCCATTGGACATCCCACCTTCAAATCCGCCAAGATTGTTGGTGCGACGTGTGTAGCCTTCTTCTTCATTCCAAAGGATTTCATCCATTACTTGACTACCTTTGAGATAGCCGTCCTTGAAACCTAGCCCAAACTCAACACCCTTGAAGGCATTGATGGATACCACGGCAGCTGCGATTTTCGCATCGAGTTTTTTGTCCCACTGAACATAAGAACCAAGCCCGACAGGAACACCACCAACAACCGTTTCCACGATACCACCAATGGTATCTCCATCTTTTTTGATCTGGTCAATGTAATCCTTGATTTCTTGCTCACGTTCTTGATTGACAATAGACACTTCAGATTGGCTAGCCAACTCCTTGATTTGAGCGACGGTCAAACCTTCTGGAACGTCAATTTCTTTTCCGCCAAAAACAACCACGTGATTAGCAATCTCGATATCCAATTCTGCCAAAATACGCTTAGCAACCGCTCCAACAGCAACACGCATCGTGGTTTCACGCGCTGACGAACGTTCCAAGGAATTACGCAAATCATCAAAACGATATTTCATGCCTCCAACAAGGTCAGCGTGCCCTGGACGTGGGTGCGTGATTTTGCGTTTGGTTTTGAGCCTATCCTCGATATCTTCAACCGCCATAATGTCTAACCATTTTTGGTGGTCTTTATTGATGACATGAAGGGTGATTGGCGCGCCAGTTGTTTTTCCGTGACGCACACCAGAAGTGATTTCCACTTTATCCGATTCGATTTTCATGCGTCCGCCACGACCGTAGCCACCTTGGCGACGTTTCAAATCGCCGTTTATATCCTCAGCCGTCAAAGGAAGCCCCGCAGGAACCCCCTCGATAATAGCCGTTAAACGCGGTCCGTGTGATTCACCAGCTGTTAAATATCTCATTTTATTTCTCCAAATACGCTTTCATCTCTTCAAGTGGTATCTGATTGATGGCTGCACGCCCCAATTCAGGAACAATGACTGTCTTAATCATGTGTCCGCGAGCTTTCTTGTCATGTTTTAAAGCATTATAAAGCTCATCAACCTGCCAAGGTTGGTAATCCGTTGGCAAGCCAAATTTTTGGCACATGTTCTCAATAGCTTGGGTAATGCCTTGTGGCATCAAGCCTTTTTTCTCAGCCACACGAGAGATTTGCACCATACCAATCGCGACTGCTTCACCGTGCATGACTTTGCCATAACCAGCGGTTGCTTCAATCGCATGACCAATGGTATGACCAAAATTAAGGTAAAGGCGGACACCATTATCTAACTCATCCTCAACAACAACCTTGCGTTTCACATTACAAGAACGGTAGATAATGCTTTCAGCATGGGCCAAAATGCTCTCAGGCGAACCATCCATTGCAGACAGTTCTTCCCAAAGTTCCACATCATCAATCAATCCGTACTTGATAACCTCTCCCATACCTTCGATAAGTTCACGTTTTCCGAGGGTTTGGAGAGTTTCAGGATCAATTAAAACCCCATCAGGTTGGGTGAATGTCCCGACCATATTTTTCGCAAAAGATGTGTTGACGCCTGTCTTGCCACCAATAGATGAATCCACTTGAGCTGTCAAACTCGTTGGTATTTGCAAGAAATGAATTCCACGCATATAAGTTGACGCGACAAAACCAGCCAAATCACCAACAACACCGCCACCTAGAGCAACGATGCCATCACTGCGAGTCATCTCGTGTTTAACAAGAAATTCATAAGCCTTATTGACTGTCTTAAGATTTTTAGACGCTTCACCTTCTAAAAAATCAAAGACAATAGCTTCAAAACCAGCATTTTCAAGGCTTAATTTAACTGTTTCAGCATATAAACTGCCCACACGATTGTCCGTGATAATAGCAATTTTTTGTGGTTGCCACAATGTCGCCACCCAATCACCCGCTTTTGCTAGGGCACCCTTTTCAATCACAATATCGTAAGGGGTTGGAAGATTAACATTTAGTTTCATACGCGTCACCTACCTGTTATTCTTATTTTGTATTGTATTTTTCTTCAAGCGCTGACCAAATTTCAGCAGTTGGCATGGTTTCTCTCGTCCAACATTCAAAGGCTTCAGCTGCTTGGAACAAAAGCATACCCAAACCATTTAACGCTGTTAATCCTTGACGGCGTGCCAAGGCTAAAAATGGCGTTTCAAAAGGTTGGTAAATGGTATCTGCTACCAGAATACCTTCTGGGAAGGTGAAATCTTCTGCGATAAGCATTGATATGCCGTCCATTCCCACGCTTGTCGCGTTCACAAATAATTGCGATGCCAAAACCTTCTCTTGAATCAAAGAAACATCCTCAACAGGGTAAACGTCAATAGATACGCCCGTTTTATCTGCTAATTCTTGTGCTTTTTGACGTGTTGCTTCTAAAAAAGCTGTTTGGTTGAAAATGTTAATGTGACGAGCGCCATTAAGTGCGGCTTGTGCAATAAGCGCCGTTGCTGCTCCGCCACCTCCAAGGATGGTCATGGTCTTATCTTTGACATCAAAATCAGCAAAAGTCGCTAAACTTCTAAAGAAGCCAATGCCATCAGTGTTGTGCCCAATCAATTTGCCGTCACGATGAATAACCGTATTAACCGCACCAATCAATTGTGCCGAGTCTGTCAATTCATCCATGTAAGGAATGACTTTTTGTTTGTAGGGCATGGAAATATTGACACCAAACATATCGTAGCGTTTGACATTTTCCAAGGTTACTTTGAGGTCTGCTTCTGGAATATCCCAAGCCACATACACCCCATTGACACCTGTCTTATCAAAGGCATAATTATGGATAAATGGTGAAATAGAGTGCTTAATTGGAGTTGCAACCACCGCTGCTAACCGCGTGTGTCCATCAATTTTCATTAAGTACCTCCCTGATATGTCGCAAATCTTGTAAGGCGATTTGTCCTGGTGCGCTAACTTGGTCTAGGCAAGCAAAAGACCAAGATGACCCAAAAACATCCACCGCAAGACGTGACGAACGGCCGAGTTTGCCCATTGACATGGTGGCATACTCTTGCTCTGGGTTTAAGGTTTTAAACCCACGAGTGTAATTCATCAAATCCAAAACATCTTGTTCACTGTTTGGCATCACGGCAATCTTAACCACGCGCGGTGCCAAAGCTGTCAACTCAGAAAACGAAGCCATAAGATTTTCAGGTGTTTCTTCAAAATTATGGTAAGACAAAACCAGATTTGAAAACTCTAACATTTCCTGAAAAGCTGCTTTATGTGAGAAATACTCAAAGTCAATGTAATCTGGATGATAAATGGCATTGATGTCTTTTAACAAGGCAACATAATCCTCATCAGATATTTGCATCTGACCGCCTTCTTTATCGGTACGAATCGTAAAAAGAATTTCTCTGCCTGCAAAGGTTTCAAAGATAGCTGGGGCAACGGTCATAATGTCGTCTTTTTTCAAAACATCCGCACGCCATTCGATAATATCAGCTCCTTCAAATTTTGAAGCGTCAATATTCTGGGCCTCTTCTAAACTTTTAGGCATTATAGGTACTACTATTTTCATTTTTTAACCCTTATTGTAAATACTTTCAAATAATTGCTAACAGCGTCTGCCTCGTTGACTGTGAAATCACTTGGCAATTGTTGTAAGCGGAGGTAGTCATGCTTAACAGAAGCAAAGCCCTTTTCCAATTGCTTTTTGAACTGTGCTACTGAGACATTTGACGCATTGGTAGAGGCAATAATGATGCCGTCATCTGCTAGAATGTCTAAAGCTTGACTAATAAGTCGATGATAATCTTTAGCGACCGAAAAAGTGTGCTTTTTATTACGGGCAAAACTTGGTGGGTCGATAACAATAACATCAAAGGTCAAGTGCTTACGTTTAGCGTATTTGAAATACTCAAAAACATCCATGACCACAAAATGGTGAGCTGCTAAATCCAATCCATTGCTCTCAAAATGCGCTTTTGAGAGTTCACGAGAACGTTTGGCCAAATCCACAGACGTGGTTTCAACAGCACCACCCATGGCTGCCGCAACGGAAAAAGCTGCTGTGTAAGAAAACATATTTAAGACACGTTTTCCCAAACCCAGCTCGTTAATCAAGGCATTGCGAACATCATGTTGGTCCAAAAAGATACCTGTCATCAAACCGTCATTCATGAAAACACTGTACTTAACCCCATTTTCCAAAATAGTAAAATGGCTTGGTGCTTCTTGGCCGTAAAGGTGAGCTGATTCATAATTCAACCCTTTGAATCGAATTTTCTCATAACCGCCCTTGATTTCAGGATAAGCTTGTTGAAAAGCCTTCACAATCGTGTCACGGTGTTGGTAAACAAAGGGATTGTACCATGAGAATACAGCAAAATCAGCATAACGGTCAACCGTTATACCACCAAAATTATCTCCATCTTGGTTAAATAGCCGATAAGATGTCGTAAAATCAGAATTTTCAAACGGTTGACGCCGTTCTTTGGCTATTCGAAACAGATTAAAAAAATAAGCTTCCGTTAGTGTTACTTTTTTAGGGCTCAAGAACCAACCACGCCCCTTATTTTGTCGAGAAAGATAAGCTGTCCCTAAAAACTGGTGCGATTGATTATAAAGCCCCACCAACTGGTCATCGCCTTTAGCCTGATAACAATCTTTATCATCTAAAAGCTGAACCCCACGTTTTATTTTTTTTTCTGTAGAAGAGCCTACATATAGTTTATTCATAAAGCTTATTATATCAAAATTTTGTGCGTTTTCCTACTATTTTTTGCATTTCTTCTGGCTCCCTAAAATAAATTTATGTTATAATCTTAACTGAGATTTTGTCTTTAGGAAAAATAAAAAAAGGAAGTTCCTACAGTGAAAAAATTGAAACAGGTTATCTCACACGTGTTGAGTACACGTTTGGGATTCATTTTAACACTTTTATTGCTTTATTGGCTAAAAACCATGTGGGCTTATCATATTGATTTTACCCTTGATTTAGGAAATTTCTATCAAGTTATCCTATCCATTTTAAATCCCATCCCATTTGGTTTGTTCTTATTAGGGTTAAGCCTTTATATCAAACGAACCCGAACCTTTTATATTGTGAGTTGGATTACTTACACGATTTTAAATATCCTACTCATTTCTAATGTCATTTATTTCCGTGAATTCTCTGACTTTATTACCGTCAGTGCCATGCTAGCAAGTAGCAAGGTGTCGGCTGGTCTAGGGGATTCTGCTATTAACTTACTGCGTGTCTGGGATATTGTTTATATTCTAGATTATATTATTCTTATTACGCTTTTTGCGACGAAGAAAATCAGCATGGACCCGCGTCCATTTAACAAGAGAGCAAGTTTTGCGATTACAGCACTTTCAGGGTTGCTCTTTTCAATTAACCTCTTTATGGCAGAAATTGACCGTCCTGAGTTGCTCACACGTGGTTTTTCAAACGTTTATGTCGTTCGAGCCTTAGGTTTGCCATCGTTCACCGTTTATAGTGCCAATCAAACCTACCGTGCTGAAAAAGAACGAAGAGAAGCTACTGCTGATGATTTGGTCAAGGTAGAAGATTATGTCAAAGAGCATTACGCCGCTCCCGATCCTAAATACTTTGGTATCGCCAAAGGCAAGAATGTTATCGTGCTGCATTTGGAAAGTTTCCAACAATTTCTGATTGACTACAAGTTAGATGTTGATGGGCAATCCTACGAAGTCACACCATTTTTAAACTCGCTTTACCATTCAAAATCAACCATTTCATTTGCTAATTTCTTTAACCAAGTTAAGGCTGGTAAAACATCCGATGCCGAAACGTTGATGGAAACCTCACTCTTTGGACTGAGCAGCGGTTCTTACATGGTTAACTACGGTGGTGACAATACCGCTTATGCCGCTCCATCTATCTTGGCACAAACTGGCGGATACACCAGCGCCGTATTCCACGGAAACGTCGGTTCTTTCTGGAATCGTAACAACGCTTATAAACAATGGGGTTACAATTATTTCTTTGATTCTTCTTATTTCCAAGAACAAACCGATAAAAACTCCTTCCAATACGGTCTAAATGATAAGTATATGTTTGCAGACTCAATCAAATACCTTGAGCATATGCAACAACCATTCTATACGAAATTCATTACCGTAAGTAACCATTATCCTTATACTAGCTTAAATGGCGAATCTGACGAAGAAGGTTTCCCACTCGCTAAAACCGATGACGAAACCATTAACGGCTACTTCGCCACTGCCAACTACCTTGATGCTTCTGTTGAAGCCTTCTTCAATTACTTAAAAGCATCTGGTTTATATGATAATACTATCGTTGTTCTTTACGGAGACCACTACGGTATCTCTAATTCACGTAATCCAAGCTTAGCACCATTGCTTGGCAAGGATTCAGAAACGTGGACCGAATACGACAATGCCATGTTGCAACGTGTTCCGTTCATGATTCATATTCCTGGTTATACTGATGGTTTCATTAGTGATACTTATGGCGGTGAAGTTGATGCTTTACCAACACTTCTTCACTTGCTTGGTGTTGATACCAGCCACTTTGTTGAACTTGGACAAGATTTGCTCTCACCTGAGAACAATCAAATCGTTGCTCTTAGAACATCTGGTTACTACATCACACCAACCTATACTAGCTACGGTGGACACCTTTATTACACCGCAACTGGCGAAGAAATCACTAACCCTGATGAAAATACCGTCGAAGCCACGAAGAAAATTCGTGATGCGGCAGCTGAGCAATTAGCTATCAGCGACGAGATTCAAACAGGTGACCTGTTACGTTTTGATAAAGACACTGGTCTTAAAACAGTTGATGCGTCATCAATTTCATATACACATTCGCTTAAAGATTTGAAAGCTATTGAGAAAAAACTGGGCGACGATTCAACCAGTCTATATAGCCAAAACGGCAACAAATCAACAGCAGACTTGTTCAAAGCACCTAGCTACATGCAACTTCACGAAAGCTCAACTAGCACAACAAGTTCTGAATCATCATCAACAGAAGCCTCGTCATCAGAATGATACCACACCAAAAAGCTCTTACTCCTATTTAGGAGTAAGAGCTTTTTTATTCTTATATTCCAAAAAATAGCAAAAACATACTAAGATTAGTAG